>NZ_FQLF01000006.1 GCF_900120175.1 Oceanicoccus sp. KOV_DT_Chl | reverse complement strand
AAAAAAAAAAAAAAAAAAAAAAAAAAAAAAAAAAAAAAAAAAAAAAAAAAAAAAAAAAAAAAAAAAAAAAAAAAAAAAAAAAAAAAAAAAAAAAAAAAAAAAAAAAAAAAAAAAAAAAAAAAAAAAAAAAAAAAAAAAAAAAAAAAAAAAAAAAAAAAAAAAAAAAAAAAAAAAAAAAAAAAAAAAAAAAAAAAAAAAAAAAAAAAAAAAAAAAAAAAAAAAAAAAAAAAAAAAAAAAAAAAAAAAAAAAAAAAAAAAAAAAAAAAAAAAAAAAAAAAAAAAAAAAAAAAAAAAAAAAAAAAAAAAAAAAAAAAAAAAAAAAAAAAAAAAAAAAAAAAAAAAAAAAAAAAAAAAAAAAAAAAAAAAAAAAAAAAAAAAAAAAAAAAAAAAAAAAAAAAAAAAAAAAAAAAAAAAAAAAAAAAAAAAAAAAAAAAAAAAAAAAAAAAAAAAAAAAAAAAAAAAAAAAAAAAAAAAAAAAAAAAAAAAAAAAAAAAAAAAAAAAAAAAAAAAAAAAAAAAAAAAAAAAAAAAAAAAAAAAAAAAAAAAAAAAAAAAAAAAAAAAAAAAAAAAAAAAAAAAAAAAAAAAAAAAAAAAAAAAAAAAAAAAAAAAAAAAAAAAAAAAAAAAAAAAAAAAAAAAAAAAAAAAAAAAAAAAAAAAAAAAAAAAAAAAAAAAAAAAAAAAAAAAAAAAAAAAAAAAAAAAAAAAAAAAAAAAAAAAAAAAAAAAAAAAAAAAAAAAAAAAAAAAAAAAAAAAAAAAAAAAAAAAAAAAAAAAAAAAAAAAAAAAAAAAAAAAAAAAAAAAAAAAAAAAAAAAAAAAAAAAAAAAAAAAAAAAAAAAAAAAAAAAAAAAAAAAAAAAAAAAAAAAAAAAAAAAAAAAAAAAAAAAAAAAAAAAAAAAAAAAAAAAAAAAAAAAAAAAAAAAAAAAAAAAAAAAAAAAAAAAAAAAAAAAAAAAAAAAAAAAAAAAAAAAAAAAAAAAAAAAAAAAAAAAAAAAAAAAAAAAAAAAAAAAAAAAAAAAAAAAAAAAAAAAAAAAAAAAAAAAAAAAAAAAAAAAAAAAAAAAAAAAAAAAAAAAAAAAAAAAAAAAAAAAAAAAAAAAAAAAAAAAAAAAAAAAAAAAAAAAAAAAAAAAAAAAAAAAAAAAAAAAAAAAAAAAAAAAAAAAAAAAAAAAAAAAAAAAAAAAAAAAAAAAAAAAAAAAAAAAAAAAAAAAAAAAAAAAAAAAAAAAAAAAAAAAAAAAAAAAAAAAAAAAAAAAAAAAAAAAAAAAAAAAAAAAAAAAAAAAAAAAAAATAAAAAAAAAAAAAAAAAAAAAAAAAAAAAAAAAAAAAAAAAAAAAAAAAAAAAAAAAAAAAAAAAAAAAAAAAAAAAAAAAAAAAAAAAAAAAAAAAAAAAAAAAAAAAAAAAAAAAAAAAAAAAAAAAAAAAAAAAAAAAAAAAAAAAAAAAAAAAAAAAAAAAAAAAAAAAAAAAAAAAAAAAAAAAAAAAAAAAAAAAAAAAAAAAAAAAAAAAAAAAAAAAAAAAAAAAAAAAAAAAAAAAAAAAAAAAAAAAAAAAAAAAAAAAAAAAAAAAAAAAAAAAAAAAAAAAAAAAAAAAAAAAAAAAAAAAAAAAAAAAAAAAAAAAAAAAAAAAAAAAAAAAAAAAAAAAAAAAAAAAAAAAAAAAAAAAAAAAAAAAAAAAAAAAAAAAAAAAAAAAAAAAAAATAAAAAAAAAAAAAAAAAAAAAAAAAAAAAAAAAAAAAAAAAAAAAAAAAAAAAAAAAAAAAAAAAAAAAAAAAAAAAAAAAAAAAAAAAAAAAAAAAAAAAAAAAAAAAAAAAAAAAAAAAAAAAAAAAAAAAAAAAAAAAAAAAAAAAAAAAAAAAAAAAAAAAAAAAAAAAAAAAAAAAAAAAAAAAAAAAAAAAAAAAAAAAAAAAAAAAAAAAAAAAAAAAAAAAAAAAAAAAAAAAAAAAAAAAAAAAAAAAAAAAAAAAAAAAAAAAAAAAAAAAAAAAAAAAAAAAAAAAAAAAAAAAAAAAAAAAAAAAAAAAAAAAAAAAAAAAAAAAAAAAAAAAAAAAAAAAAAAAAAAAAAAAAAAAAAAAAAAAAAAAAAAAAAAAAAAAAAAAAAAAAAAAAAAAAAAAAAAAAAAAAAAAAAAAAAAAAAAAAAAAAAAAAAAAAAAAAAAAAAAAAAAAAAAAAAAAAAAAAAAAAAAAAAAAAAAAAAAA
>NZ_FQLF01000005.1:602500-845403 GCF_900120175.1 Oceanicoccus sp. KOV_DT_Chl | reverse complement strand
GGCGCGGAGCTGCCGATTGAAATGGCGGTGTTGGCAGGTTTGATAACCGGTGGGCAGGTTTTTTTGATGATTTTAAAGTGCCTTACCACAGTTTTAAGGGGCTGGATTTACGTGGACGAGTTCCATTTGTGGTGATGATTCTGGTCGTTCTGCTGTTTGGTTTAGTGATGTTGGATCCTGCCCGGATTTTATTAGCGGTGTTTCTGATTTATGCCTTGTCTGGCCCGGCTACTGCATGTGGACTAAGCTGCGCTAAGTTTTAGTCATCGGTTGGGAATTATTCAGCGTAAAACTGCTCTGACTACTAAGGCCTGCTTAAGGGCAATAATATAAGGAGTTACCGGTGTTGATTCTAAAGCCAGCAGATATCCCTTCCTCAGAGATTACACCAGAATCTATTTATCTTAATCGCCGCCAGTTTATGGGCCGTTCCTTGTTGGCAGCCTCAGTGCTATTGGCAAGCAAGCTTTGGCTGAAACAGATATGGCCTTGCGTGATTTGTCGTTTAAGCCTGTGACCAAAGATAAGGCTAGTGGATATTATACAGATGAAACTTTAACGCCTTACGAAGATGTTGCCCGTTATAACAACTTTTATGAGTTTGGTACGGGTAAAGGTGATCCGGCTAAATATGCCCATGAATTAACTACTGACCCTTGGTCTATCAAAGTAGAGGGTCACGTTGAAAAGCCTGGCGAGTATGCCCTTGAAGATATTCTTGCCAAGCTGGATATTGAAGAGCGGGTCTATCGCTTGCGCTGTGTAGAAGCGTGGTCAATGGTTATTCCCTGGGTGGGTTTTTCTTTAGCCAGTATGATTCAGCAATTTCAGCCGACTGCTAAAGCGAAATATGTTCAATTTGAAACGCTTTACCGGCCAAAAGAAATGCGCGGCCAACGTTCTCGGACTAGTAGTATCGATTGGCCTTATGTTGAAGGCTTGCGGATGGATGAAGCCATGAATCCGCTGAGCTTTATGGCCACGGGTTTATATGGCAAGCAGCTACCTAACCAAAACGGCGCTCCCTTGCGATTGGTGGTACCTTGGAAATACGGGTTTAAAAGTATCAAGTCGATAGTGAAAATCCGGTTTGTCGAACGCGAGCCTGCCACAACCTGGAATATGCTGCAGGCTAGTGAGTATGGATTCTACGCCAATGTAAACCGGATGTAGATCACCCGCGCTGGAGTCAGAAATCAGAACGTCGCTTACCTTCAACACTTTTTAGCCCGAATCGAATCCTGACTGAGCCTTTTAATGGTTACGGGGAACAGGTTGCCTCTTTGTACAAAGGGATGGATTTAAGCAAATTTTATTGGAAATTTTGCATGGCCGTGACTAAAGCTGTTAATGTGTATCAAGCCTCAGCGGGTAGTCGGATGGAAAAGAGCTGGTTCTGGAAACCGGTGAGTGGCTATCTCTTTTGCTGACACTGGTTTCCATTAAGACAGCTTCCAAAAACCAGACTAGTAATCGGCGTTGTCTGGTTCTACGCTTCTTTGCACTTACTTGCCGTGCTGACCTATATATTAGGCTGGAGTTGGGCAATATTTATTGAAGAGTTTACGGAGCGTCCTTATATGACATTGGGTATTCTTGCCTGGTGTTTGCTGGTGCCACTGGGGCTGACATCCAATCGCTGGGCGCAGAAATTAGGTTCACGCTGGAAAACGCTTCATCAATTAGTCTATTTGATTGGTATCCTCGCCTGCGCGCATTTTGTCTGGCTGGTGCGCTCTGACTTTGGCGAGGCGTTGATTTATAGTGTGGTGCTCGCGCTGTTATTGGCTTCTCGTTTTTTTAAACTTCCCGCTTTGTTGCCAATACTAAAACGCTAATATTAACTTGATTGCTCTTCTATCAACTTGATCATTTTTTTAAGTGGGATTAGCCCTTTAGTTCTGTCGCGGCCAGCAGCTTTAATTGTGCTGATTATGAGGTGGCTCTATTGGTGTTTATACGTACTAAAACCTTCGTTTTTTGAGCAAATAACAAGCGAATGTTGGTGCTTTTAAATCTTTTGTAAAAATTCTACAGATTGTCGTTGACAGTCTTAAACTTGGCCGTATAATGCGCGCTCTCTTGTCGAGGTACCGTTGTAAAACAGTTCGGGCAAGAGCGGCAATAAAGTTCCTAAATAGTTAAAATTCTTAGATTTTTTCGATTTAGTTGTTGCCAAGGTGAATAGGTTCTGTATAATTCGCCTCCCTTGTCAGAGCAAGCGTAGCGCTTCGCTGGCAAGATACGGTAAAACCCGAGCGGTTTACCAAGCTCTTTAACAGATTGGATCAAGTAATTCGTGTGGGCGCTTACGTGTTGATGATGATGTAAATTATTATCAGGAACATAAGTGGCTCATCGAATCATGCAAATGAAAAGATAGAACTAATTCCTGAGCCGAGATTTTGGATCATGAAGCGAGGTAATCGCGTAATGGTCTCCTCTTACCGAAAGGTAGAGGTAAAAGATTAAGAAGAGTTTGATCATGGCTCAGATTGGCGGCAGGCCTAACACATGCAAGTCGAACGTGAAAGCACTTCGGTGTGAGTAGAGTGGCGGACGGGTGAGTAACGCGTAGGAATCTACCTAGTAGTGGGGGATAACATGGTGAAAACCATGCTAATACCGCATACGCCCTAAGGGGGAAAGCGGGGGATCTTCGGACCTCGCGCTATTGGATGAGCCTGCGTAAGATTAGCTAGTTGGTGGGTAAAGGCCCACCAAGGCGACGATCTTTAGCTGGTCTGAGAGGATGATCAGCCACACTGGGACTGAGACACGGCCCAGACTCCTACGGGAGCAGCAGTGGGGAATATTGCGCAATGGGGGAAACCCTGACGCAGCCATGCCGCGTGTGTGAAGAAGGCCTTCGGGTTGTAAAGCACTTTCAGCAAGGAGGAAAGGTTAGTAGTTAATAACTGCTAGCTGTGACGTTACTTGCAGAAGAAGCACCGGCTAATTCAGTGCCAGCAGCCGCGGTAATACTGAAGGTGCAAGCGTTAATCGGAATTACTGGGCGTAAAGCGCGCGTAGGCGGCTATTTAAGTCGGATGTGAAAGCCCCGGGCTCAACCTGGGAATTGCATTCGATACTGGGTAGCTAGAGTATGGGAGAGGGCTGTGGAATTTCTAGTGTAGCGGTGAAATGCGTAGATATTAGAAGGAACATCAGTGGCGAAGGCGGCAGCCTGGCCCAATACTGACGCTGAGGTGCGAAAGCGTGGGGAGCAAACAGGATTAGATACCCTGGTAGTCCACGCCGTAAACGATGTCAACTAGCCGTTGGGAGACTTGATCTCTTAGTGGCGCAGCTAACGCACTAAGTTGACCGCCTGGGGAGTACGGCCGCAAGGTTAAAACTCAAATGAATTGACGGGGCCCGCACAAGCGGTGGAGCATGTGGTTTAATTCGATGCAACGCGAAGAACCTTACCAGGTCTTGACATCCTGAGAATCCTGTAGAGATACGGGAGTGCCTTCGGGAATTCAGTGACAGGTGCTGCATGGCTGTCGTCAGCTCGTGTCGTGAGATGTTGGGTTAAGTCCCGTAACGAGCGCAACCCTTGTCCTTAGTTGCTAGCAGGTAATGCTGAGAACTCTAAGGAGACTGCCGGTGACAAACCGGAGGAAGGTGGGGACGACGTCAAGTCATCATGGCCCTTACGACCTGGGCTACACACGTGCTACAATGGCCGGTACAAAGGGCTGCTAACCCGCGAGGGGGCGCTAATCCATAAAACCGGTCGTAGTCCGGATCGGAGTCTGCAACTCGACTCCGTGAAGTCGGAATCGCTAGTAATCGTGAATCAGAATGTCACGGTGAATACGTTCCCGGGCCTTGTACACACCGCCCGTCACACCATGGGAGTGGGTTGCTCCAGAAGTGGCTAGTCTAACCTTCGGGGGGACGGTCACCACGGAGTGGTTCATGACTGGGGTGAAGTCGTAACAAGGTAGCCCTTGGGGAACCAGGGGCTGGATCACCTCCTTAACTTATACGTCGATTTGATGTGTAAGCGTTCACACGAATTACTTGATCTGAACTGGTAGTAATAGCGATACCCAATAGGGTCAACAGGCCCGTAGGGTTTTAACGCCGGATTTTTTGTGATTGGCAAGGCGTGCAATGAGCGAGCGAGTGAGCATACCAGCGTATGTGATCGAGTGAGTGAAGCGGCACAGCGCAGTCCAAGCGCAAAAAAGACAAGTTAAAATAGGCCTGTAGCTCAGCTGGTTAGAGCGCACCCCTGATAAGGGTGAGGTCGGCAGTTCAAGTCTGCCCAGGCCTACCATTTTTGCGCTGCTCTTCGTTCGAAAGTCTCTCATGTGCTATTCGCACACATCGGATCTTCCCGTCTCGATCAGCACAAAAATCACCGCCTTATATTGTTCGGTTTTAACGCCGGATTTTTTGTGATTGGCAAGGCGCGCAATGAGCAAGTGAGTGAGCATGCATCAGTATGTGATCGAGCGAGTGAAGCGGCGCAACGCAGTCCAAACGCAAAAAAGACAGGTTAAAGGGGGCTATAGCTCAGCTGGGAGAGCGCCTGGTTTGCATCCAGGAGGTCTGCGGTTCGATCCCGCATAGCTCCACCATTTATTGTAAATGGTTGACGTCAATATTCATGATCGTGCTATTACTAAGTAAAGATGCCAGAAAGGTATTTTTTAGAACACTCAATTCGATGAGTCTAAAAAATAGGTTTCTGGTTTTTTAACGACCAGATGTTCTTTAACAAGGTAGATAAGCTGATTAAACCGTTGAATATGTAATTCAATTCTACATATTCAACACGTTGAGTAGTCATCCTAGCCGATGACTATTTGACACTGATGTAATTGAACGTGGTTGTGATGACTGCGATTGATTAGATCAACTGTAATTTCTCAAGTGTAAAAACTGTATGATCCGGCGATCATAAAACATGAGTAGCGGAATTAAGTCCCTGCTATTCATGCTCAGTTTCTTAGATTCATAGATGAAGATGGTTGTTAAAGACTATTTGATTATATGGTCAAGTGACTAAGCGCATACGGTGGATGCCTTGGCAGTTAGAGGCGATGAAGGACGTTGGAGCCTGCGAAAAGCTCTGGGGAGGTGGCAACCGACCGTTATATCCAGAGATGTCCGAATGGGGAAACCCACCCAACATAAGTTGGGTATCTCACACTGAATACATAGGTGTGTAGAAGCGAACCCGGAGAACTGAAACATCTAAGTACCCGGAGGAAAAGAAATCAACCGAGATTCCCCTAGTAGCGGCGAGCGAACGGGGACTAGCCGAGCAATATGAGTTAGTGGAACAGTCTGGAAAGTCTGGCGATACAGGGTGATAGCCCCGTACACGAAAACGATTATTGACGTATTAAGTAGGGCGACACACGTGTTATGTTGTCTGAAGATGGGGGGACCATCCTCCAAGGCTAAATACTCCTAACTGACCGATAGTGAACCAGTACCGTGAGGGAAAGGCGAAAAGAACCCCGGAGAGGGGAGTGAAATAGAACCTGAAACCGTATGCGTACAAGCAGTGGGAGCACCTTCGTGGTGTGACTGCGTACCTTTTGTATAATGGGTCAGCGACTTAAGGTCTGTAGCAAGGTTAACCGTTTAGGGGAGCCGTAGGGAAACCGAGTCTTAATAGGGCGTCATAGTTGCAGGCTTTAGACCCGAAACCCGGCGATCTAGCCATGGGCAGGTTGAAGGTGCCGTAACAGGCACTGGAGGACCGAACCGACTTATGTTGAAAAATGAGCGGATGACCTGTGGCTCGGAGTGAAAGGCTAATCAAGCCGGGAGATAGCTGGTTCTCCTCGAAATCTATTTAGGTAGAGCGTCATGTCTTACCCTGGGGGGTAGAGCACTGTTTCGGCTAGGGGGTCATCCCGACTTACCAACCCGATGCAAACTCCGAATACCCAGGAGTACAATCATGGCAGACACACGGCGGGTGCTAACGTCCGTCGTGGAGAGGGAAACAACCCAGACCGCCAGCTAAGGTCCCAAATAGCAATTAAGTGGGAAACGATGTGGGAAGGCCCAGACAGCTAGGAGGTTGGCTTAGAAGCAGCCATCCTTTAAAGAAAGCGTAATAGCTCACTAGTCGAGTCGGCCTGCGCGGAAGATGTAACGGGGCTAAATTGCTAACCGAAGCTGCGGATGCATATTTATATGCATGGTAGAGGAGCGTTCTGTAAGCCGTTGAAGGCAGATTGAGAAGTCTGCTGGAGGTATCAGAAGTGCGAATGCTGACATAAGTAACGATAATGGGGGTGAAAAACCCCCACGCCGGAAGACCAAGGTTTCCTGTCCCATGCTAATCAGGGCAGGGTTAGTCGGCCCTAAGGCGAGGCAGAAATGCGTAGTCGATGGGAAACAGATTAATATTTCTGTACTTCTGCATATTGCGATGGAGGGACGGAGTAGGCTAGGCCAGCGCGGCGTTGGTTGTCCGCGTTTAAGAGCGTAGGCTGGTGGTTTAGGTAAATCCGGACCGCTAAGGCTGAGACTCGATGACGAGTGAACGTAAAGTTCACGAAGTGGTTGATGCCATGCTTCCAAGAAAAGCTTCTAAGCTTCAGATATGTAGGAACCGTACCCCAAACCGACACAGGTGGTCAGGTAGAGAATACCAAGGCGCTTGAGAGAACACTGGTGAAGGAACTAGGCAAAATGGTACCGTAACTTCGGGAGAAGGTACGCTGCTGACGGTGATGGGACTTGCTCCCTAAGCTGTTGGCAGTCGAAGTGACCAGGTGGCTGCAACTGTTTATTAAAAACATAGCACTGTGCAAACACGTAAGTGGACGTATACGGTGTGACGCCTGCCCGGTGCCGGAAGGTTAATTGATGGGGTTATCTTCGGAGAAGCTCTTGATCGAAGCCCCGGTAAACGGCGGCCGTAACTATAACGGTCCTAAGGTAGCGAAATTCCTTGTCGGGTAAGTTCCGACCTGCACGAATGGCGTAATGATGGCCACGCTGTCTCCACCAGTGACTCAGTGAAATTGAATTTGCGGTTAAGATGCCGTATACCCGCGGCTAGACGGAAAGACCCCGTGAACCTTTACTATAGCTTCACAGTGGACTTTGAAATGTTTTGTGTAGGATAGCTGGGAGGCTTTGAAACCGCGTCGCTAGATGTGGTGGAGCCAATCTTGAAATACCAGCCTGATCATTTTGAGGTTCTAACTCAGGTCCATTATCTGGATCGAGGACATTGTGTGGTGGGTAGTTTGACTGGGGCGGTCTCCTCCCAAAGAGTAACGGAGGAGTACGAAGGTGCGCTAATCACGGTCGGAAATCGTGAGGTTAGTATAATGGTACAAGCGCGCTTGACTGCGAGACTGACAAGTCGAGCAGGTACGAAAGTAGGTCATAGTGATCCGGTGGTTCTGTATGGAAGGGCCATCGCTCAACGGATAAAAGGTACTCCGGGGATAACAGGCTGATACCGCCCAAGAGTTCACATCGACGGCGGTGTTTGGCACCTCGATGTCGGCTCATCACATCCTGGGGCTGAAGCCGGTCCCAAGGGTATGGCTGTTCGCCATTTAAAGTGGTACGCGAGCTGGGTTTAGAACGTCGTGAGACAGTTCGGTCCCTATCTGCCGTGGGCGTTGGAGAATTGAGGAAAGCTGCTTCTAGTACGAGAGGACCGAAGTGGACGAACCTCTGGTGTTCCGGTTGTATCGCCAGATGCATTGCCGGGTAGCTACGTTCGGACAGGATAACCGCTGAAAGCATCTAAGCGGGAAGCCCCATCCAAGATTAATTCTCCCTAACTCCTTGAGAGTTCTAAAGGGCCGTAGAAGACTACTACGTTGATAGGCTGGGTGTGTAAGCGTTGTGAGGCGTTGAGCTAACCAGTACTAATTGCCCGTGAGGCTTGACCATATAATGAAATGGTTTTATGACTAGTTCATTGTATGTAAAGCTAAGAAACATTGATGAGACATAACCTTCGGGTTAAACGGATCATACGAAGCAACACAAGAAATTACAGTCTCTTGTTAAAGAGAGCTAATTAGCTTATTTACCACCTTATTTGGATTGAATGTGCAGCGCAACGCGCGCGTAAGACAGACCATTCAGCCAAGCCAGTTTGCCTGGCGACCATAGAGACATGGAACCACCTGACCCCATCCCGAACTCAGTAGTGAAATGTGTCCTCGCCGATGGTAGTGTGGGGTTTCCCCATGTGAGAGTAGGTCATCGCCAGGCTTTAATTAGGAACGCCAGTATCGGAAGGTACTGGCGTTTTTTTATGGGTGTGATTTAGGTGGGTTGGCATCTAATAGCAAATTGCAATGCTTAGGAAGATCGTTATCGCGAATAACATGGAAAGATAGCAGCTACGTTCAAGCTTTTGTAGATAGACCTGCGTAGTATCAGCGCTGTGTCAGGGATTGACACAGCCAGGAGGGTTACCCAGGAGGGGGATTGCAAGGGAATGCGATTGAGCACGGATGCTTAATCCTCCTGGCTTCTTTTTTTATACTTCTTTTTTATTTAATGTGATTGATTGCTGTGTGCGTCCTTTATCGGGTAACGATCCCGCAGAGGTGCTTGCAGGTGATTCCTCTATTGCCAGAACTGCGCTTTTTAGTGTGCCAATGCGGTGAGGGGCTTAGTGGTATCACGCCGTGAGTCCGGTAAGAATGTTTATTGACCCGGGGAGGTACTGAGGCAGCGTTCTTTGCTATTATCCGCCGCTGAGTCACAATAACTGGTTGTTTATGTCTTTAGAAACATTGCTGAAGGTTTTGTCTGATGGCCTTTTCCACTCCGGGGATGATTTAGGTCGTGTGTTGGGTGTGTCGCGTACGGCTGTTTGGAAGCAGTTAAAAAAAATCGAAGAGCTGAATCTGCCGCTCGAGTCTATAAAAGGTAAAGGTTATTGTGTTCCAGGTGGGCTGGATTTATTAAGTGAAGAAAAAATAAGACGTAACCTCTCGGTTGAGGCTTCAGGGTTGGTTGGCGAAGTTGATGTCTGTGGTGTTATCGACTCTACCAATAATAGAGCAATGGCTAAGGCTGCAGGCGGTGCCCGAGGCTATGTTTGTCTCGCTGAGCAACAAACAGCGGGAAAGGGGCGGCGAGGACGACCATGGCAGAGCCCTTATGCGGGTAACATTTATTTGTCTGTGGCGTGGGAGTTTGCTTCGGGGGCCATGTCTTTAGAGGGACTAAGTCTCGCAGTAGGGGTTGCTGTTGTTGATGCGTTAGCTAAAAACGGCGTTGAGGGTGCCCGGCTCAAGTGGCCTAATGATGTGCTTCATAATGGGAATAAATTAGCTGGCATTTTATTGGAAATGTCAGGCGACCCTTCCGGGCCTTGTCAGGTGGTCGTTGGCGTTGGGGTGAACGTTAGAATGCCAGGCTCGATGGTTATCGATCAGCCGTGGACTGACGTGCAATCTATTAAGTCCTCAGCAGCTGACAGAAATAAATTATTATCAGCAATACTTAATGAATTAATGCCGGTCCTAGCAGGTTTCGAACAGCATCGTTTTGCTTTGTATCGTGATCGCTGGCAATTGCTGGATGCTTTTAAGGGAAAAAAAGTGGCAATGATATTGGGGCAAGAGAGAGTGTTGGGGCATGCCATCGGCGTAGATGAAGCCGGAGCAATGATGCTGGAAACCGCAGGAGGTGTGCGTACATTTAATGGCGGTGAGGTTAGTTTGCGATTGCACGAAGGAGAGGAAAAATGATCTTGGAGTGCGATGTAGGTAATACACGTTGTAAGTGGCGATTGATAAATGCAACCGAAATTACTGCTGCTGGTGGTTTTGCTCACCGCGACGGCTTGTGTTGGCCGTCTTTAAGTGGGGTTAATCGAGTACGAATTGTTAGTGTGGTGGCGCCAGATGTATTGAAAGAGGTGGCTGCTAGTTTGATAGCGCGGGGACTTAAGCCCGAGTTGGCTGCGACAGCAAGTAATACAGGCGGTGTGCGTTGCGGGTACGTCGATATAGCTAAGCTGGGGGTTGATAGGTGGTCTGCTTTAGTCGCTGCTTACCAGCGGTGTAATAAAGCGGTCTTGGTGTTGGATGCGGGGAGTGCGCTCACGGTGGATCTTGTTGATGATGAAGGCAGTCATCTGGGGGGCTATATAGTGCCCGGTCAGAGTCTCATGAAATCGAGCTTGCTTAAAGATACAGCAAACGTGTCTTTCGATAGTAATGCGTCGCCTTCAGGATTGGATTTTGGTGTTAACACAGCTACTTGCGTGAGTGCTGGAATACTTGCGTCACAGGTTGGTACGGTATCTATCGCAATTGATGAAGCGAGGAGGCGAATTGGCCAAGACTTTGCCATACTTCTGACCGGTGGTGATGCAGAAGTGATATTGCATCACTTGCCTGAGGTTATTGCTGATCAAATTATGTGGGTGCCTGACCTGGTGATGGATGGGCTTAAATATTTGTTGCCCTAAAATTAAAAAGTTACTTAAGGAATTTATAGCGTGCGTTGGATCTTAATCGTTTTGTTGATGTGTAATGGCATCTATTTTCTTTGGCAAAATTATCTGCTGCAAAACGAAATAGCGGCCCCTTCTACCAGTGTTAGTGTTGTGGATAGTGAGACAGCTACACTGCAGTTATTGTCAGAGCTTGATCAAGTTCCTCAGCAAGGTGATGGTAATGAGTTGGTAGCAAAGGCTGCTGCCCCAGCTAAAAACGTAGAAGTTGCCATTGCCGAGCCTGAGGAAGCTGGTATTTGTTGGCTTATTGGGCCGTTTCAGGAAGAAATTAGTGGTAAGCAGGTGGTTAGCCGCTTGGCTGCATTGGACATATCGTTACATCTGCAGGCTATAGAGATACCGGGTAAGCCGGATTATTGGGTGCATTTGCCACCGCAGCTGTCACGTAAAGCCGCGATAAAATTGCTTCGCGAGCTGCAGGCGAAGAAAATTGACAGTTTTCTGATTACTGAGGGCGAGCTCGCGGATGGTATATCGTTAGGATTCTTTACTGAGAAGGTGCGTGCCGACAAGGTGCTCAAACAACGGATTGAGCAGGGCTATCCTGCTGTTATCAAGGTGGTGCCCCGTACGCGAGCTGAAATCTGGGCGATATTTGATAGTGGTGAGTACAGCAAATTTTCAGATGCTCTGTGGGATAAAATCAAGCAGGGAAACAAGGGTTTAGAAAGACGTAAAAATTACTGCGATAAGATTGCGTCGACTAACAACTTCGACTAGAATGCCGCCTCGTTGAAAATGAGTGTGTAGCTGGCGTAGCTCAGTTGGTAGAGCAGCTGACTTGTAATCAGCCGGTCGGGGGTTCAACTCCTCTCGCCAGCTCCAATTTCTCTTTTAAATACGAGTACTTAGAAACTCAGCTCAGGTTGGATGTTTTTTGGTAAAGGTTGGTTAGGGCATTTCCCTCTTTGATGTGGGGTAAGGTCTAGCCCGCCCCTGTGGTGGGGTTCCCGAGTGGCTAAAGGGATCAGACTGTAAATCTGACGCGCAAGCTTCGGTGGTTCGAATCCACCCCCCACCACCATTTATTGTTTAGTTGCGAAGGCTGCTAGGGTGAATGGATATATAGCGGGTATGGTTCAATGGTAGAACCTCAGCCTTCCAAGCTGATGGTGCGGGTTCGATTCCCGCTACCCGCTCCAAGCTTTGTCTATGTGTTCTGGATAGTATTGGGGTGTGTAGTACAAAAGGTTGTGCTCATATAGCTCAGTCGGTAGAGCACTTCCTTGGTAAGGAAGAGGTCACCGGTTCAAATCCGGTTATGAGCTCCATATATTAGTAGTGGTACTTTGTGTCAATAAAGAAGTGTCCATTGCGTTGTCGGAAGTCTGATTTGGCGGGTTTGCGAAGTAGGGCGGTAAGAGGTTTGACGCTTGGGGCAAGTGCCTGAGTGATTACAGGCCAGTGGCTCAATTGGTAGAGCACCGGTCTCCAAAACCGGTGGTTGGGGGTTCGAGTCCCTCCTGGCCTGCCATTATATAAAGCATCACTTCGCGGATTGGCGAAGCGGTGCTTTACGCGTATTTGAAAGGTAGTGCCTGATATCTTGTTTTGTGGGGTTGGGTGGTGCTTAGTAGGTAATAGTAGCACTAGGTTTTTTGGTATGAATGCAAAAACAGAAACACAGAGTGGCGGTTTGGATGGGGTGAAATGGCTGTTGGTCGTTTTGCTGATTGTCGCTGCTGTGGGCGGTAATGTTTATTACGCTGATCAGTCGTTGTTATACCGTGTATTGGGTATTGTAGCAATTTCGTTAGTTGCGGCTTTTGTGGCCACTCAGACTTCGCAGGGTTCGGCGTTTTGGAAGTTGGCAAAAGAAGCGAGAACAGAAATACGCAAAGTGGTATGGCCAACGCGTCAGGAATCGACACAGACTACATTTATTGTGGTGGGTTTTGTGTTGCTTGCATCATTGATCCTGTGGGGCTTGGATAGTCTGCTGGGTTGGTTGGTTTCTCTGGTTATTGGCTAGGGCTCGTGATGTTTTGGTCGCTAGAGAGAATTTGAGGGTGAAGAATGTCTAAGCGTTGGTACGTGGTTCACGCCTATTCCGGGTATGAGAAGAAAGTGGCGAATGCGTTGAAAGAGCGTATAGAGCTGCACAGTATGCAGGATAAGTTCGGTGAGGTGTTGGTGCCGACCGAAGAGGTAGTAGAAATGCGCGGCGGCCAAAAGCGTCGTAGTGAGCGTAAATTTTTCCCTGGCTATGTGTTGGTGGAGATGGAGTTGGGTGATGATACTTGGCACTTGGTTAAAGAGACGCCAAGAGTCATGGGTTTCATTGGTGGTAAGGCGGATAAGCCTGCGCCAATTACCGAGGCGGAAGCCAATACTATATTGCAGCGCGTCGAAAGTGGTGAGGCGCCCAAGCCGAAAACGTTATTTGAGCCTGGTGAAATGGTTCGCGTTGTCGATGGGCCTTTTAATGATTTCAACGGTGTTGTCGAAGAAGTTAATTATGAAAAAAGCAAGCTGCATGTGGCGGTCTTGATTTTTGGTCGTTCTACGCCAGTTGAACTGGATTTTGGTCAAGTAGAAAAAACGTAAGATTTTAGTAGTGGCGGCGTGTCCCGGGTGACGCGTCGCTTTTTTAAACTGGGGAGCCAGTGACCGGCCAAGAGTGTAAAAGCTTGAAAGTCGTGAGGCGTTACTACCCAAAGGAGAAGTAAAATGGCAAAAAAAGTTGATGCTTACATCAAGCTACAAGTAAAAGCCGGTCAGGCTAATCCAAGTCCGCCAGTGGGCCCAGCTCTGGGTCAGCATGGTGTCAATATTATGGAATTCTGTAAGGCGTTTAACGCTGCGACTCAAAGCGTTGAGCCTGGTCTGCCGATTCCTGTTGTGATCAGTGTGTATAGCGATCGCAGTTTCACTTTTATCACTAAGACTCCCCGGCTTCAGTTTTGCTGAAAAAGGCAGCGGGTATTACTAGTGGTTCAGGTACGCCCAATACCAAGAAGGTCGGCAAGATTACCCGTGCGCAATTGGAAGAAATTGCTACGACTAAAATGCCTGATTTGACTGCTTCTGATATGGATGCGGCTGTTCGTACAATTGCTGGTAGTGCTCGCGCCGCCGGTATCGAAACTGAGGGTGTGGTGTAATGGCTAAGTTAACTAAGCGTCAAAAAACAATTAATGAAAAAGTAGAGGCAGGTAAGCTTTATTCAATTGATGAAGCTGTGGCTCTGTTGAAAGAAGTATCCAGTGTTAAATTCGGTGAAACAGTCGATGTTGCCGTTAATTTGGGTTTGGATGCGAAAAAGTCGGATCAAGTAGTGCGTGGAGCGACCACATTGCCCCATGGTACGGGTTCTGAAGTGCGTGTTGCTGTTTTTGCTCAGGGTGCAAATGCTGAGAAAGCAACAGCTGCGGGTGCTGATGTTGTCGGTATGGACGATTTGGCTGAGCAAGTAAAGGCTGGTGCTCTGGATTTTGATGTTGTTATTGCCGAGCCAGCAGCGATGCGGGTAGTAGGTTCTTTGGGTACTATTCTTGGGCCTCGTGGTCTGATGCCAAACCCAAAAACGGGTACCGTTACGCCTGATGTTGAAACAGCGGTTAAAAATGCCAAGGCTGGGCAGGTGCGTTATCGCATTGATAAAAACGGTATCATTCACGGCGCTATCGGAAAGCTGGCTTTTGATGTGAAGGCATTAAAAGAGAATCTGGAAGCGTTGATTGTAGATTTGAAAAAAGCCAAACCTGCTGCGGCTAAAGGTGTTTATTTGAAGAAGATGACTTTGTCTTCAACGATGGGGCCTGGTTTGGTTTTGGATCAGTCTTCTTTAGAGGTTTAAGCTAAAGAAGGTAAGGAACTTTGTGGTCTGTTGCTGTTTTAGCGCAAGCGAGAATATAAACAGGCCGTCAAAGACCGTAGGTGTTATAGGTTAATCTTTTGCTTTATTTATAGGGTTAATGATTGGTCTGGCTTAATGAAATGTGTTGCGGTGGGTTGGTTACCATTGGCAGCGTTAAGCCTACGCAGACGGTGAAGTTTGTTGTTCGGTCTCTTTTGGGGCTATAGCAATGGGTGACCACCGAAACAATTTGTTGTGGCATTGATATTAATGTTTACGGCATAAAATGAAACGATAAATACAGTTGTTAAGTGTTTATCTAATTCTGGAGAAATATTGTGGCAATAGGACTTGAAGACAAAAAAGCAATTGTCGCTGAAGTCCAGCAAGTTGCTCAAAGTGCTTTATCTGCAGTAGTCGCCGATGCTCGTGGCGTTTCTGTTGTAGATATGACGGCACTGCGTAAAGAGGCTCGTGAAGCTGGTGTGTATATGCGTGTAGTGCGTAATACCCTAGCCAAGCGTGCTGTTGAAGGTACGGCTTATGAGTGTCTTGTTGACTCTTTTGTTGGCCCAACTCTGATTGCATTTTCTAACGAACATCCAGGTGCCGGTGCGCGCATCTTGCGTGCTTTCGCTAAAGATAATGAAAAGCTAGAGTTGAAGGCTGCCGCCTTTGACGGTGAAGTGACAGATATCGCGGTATTGGCAACATTGCCAACATTCGACGAAGCTATCGCCAAGCTGATGAGCGTGATGAAAGAAGCATCTGCTGGAAAATTGGTTCGCACTATTGCGGCCATTCGCGACCAAAAAGAATCGGAAGCTGCTTAATCTTGCTTGCTGTTATGTGAGTAAGTTGTCTGCTTTTATTGAATTTACCGAGTGTTGTTTGTAACGCGCTCAAAGAAATAGGAACTGAATCATGTCTTTATCTCAAGAAGATATCATCAATGCAGTTGCTGAAATGTCAGTTAAAGATGTTGTTGCACTGATTGAAGCAATGGAAGAAAAATTCGGCGTATCTGCAGCGGCTGCTGTAGCTGCAGGCCCTGCTGGCGGTGACGCTGGTGCTGCTGCCGAAGAGAAAACTGAGTTTGACGTAGTATTGACTGGCGCTGGTGACAAGAAAGTAAATGTTATCAAAGCGGTACGTGCGATCACTGGCCTAGGCTTGAAAGAAGCCAAGGGTATGGTTGATGGTGCGCCTGCGACAATCTTGGAAGGTGCGGCGAAAGATGCAGCTGATGACGCTGTTAAGCAGCTTGTTGAAGCTGGTGCAACTGCCGAACTTAAGTAAGCAAGTAGCATAAGCACTTTATTGAGGAGTTCTGCTTGCGTAAAAACGGCGTAGAATTTCACTAAAAAGTGCCGGGCTGATGGAAAAATCTTTGGGTTTTTCTATCGGCCTTTTTCTGTTTATAGGTTTTTTGTTTGTTTTTGGTTTTTTTGTAAATAAAAACTAGTCATAGCATGCAAAAAATCGACTTGTTTATTACTGCGGAATGAGCTGCGGTAAAAACAAAAAGAAAGACCTGATGTCAGGACTGTGATGATCTTTATCCCGCCTGGATATTGATCAGCAACGAAAGCTGGGGAGCGCTAATGGCCTACTCGTATACAGAGAAAAAACGTATCCGTAAGGATTTCGGTAAGATGTCCCATGTTATGGATGTCCCGTACTTACTGGCGATACAGTTGGATTCGTACAAAAAATTCACTCAAGACAATAGCACCATCGGTAAGCGCGATGATGTGGGGTTGCATGCTGCGTTTAAGTCAGTATTCCCTATTGTTAGTTATTCTGGCAGTGCTGCGCTTGAATATGTTGATTATGCGTTAGGTGCTCCGGCGTTTGATGTCTCTGAGTGTCAGTTGCGTGGTGTTACCTACGCGGTTCCTCTCCGGGTTAAAGTACGGTTGATTATCTACGATAAAGAATCAGCTAGCAAAACCATCAAAGATATTAAAGAGCAGGAAGTCTACATGGGTGAAATCCCATTGATGACTGAAAACGGTACCTTCGTTATCAATGGTACCGAGCGCGTAATAGTCTCTCAGTTGCACCGTTCACCGGGCGTATTCTTTGATCACGATAAGGGTAAGACGCACTCTTCGGGCAAGTTGCTTTATTCCGCGCGTATTATTCCTTACCGTGGATCATGGTTGGATTTTGAATTTGATCCAAAAGATATGGTTTACGTGCGTATCGATCGCCGTCGTAAATTGCCAGCGACTATTCTGCTGCGCGCTTTAGGTTATAGCTCGGAAGAAATCCTCGACATGTTTTATGATGTTGATGAATTTACTGTGGCTAAAGATGGTACTTTCAAGATGGCGCTTATCCCTGAGCGTCTTCGTGGTGAAGTGGCCTCCTTTGATATTATTGGCAAGGGTGGTTCGGTATTGGTTGAAACGGGTCGCCGCATTACTGCGCGCCACATTAATCAGATCGAAAAAGAAAAGCAGAAATCTTTGCCAGTACCCGAGGAGTATATCCTGGGTCGTTCATTAGCGAAAAATGTTGTTGATGAAAAAACCGGTGAGATTTTAGTTGAGTGTAATACTGAGCTTACTGAAGAAGTATTGGAGCAGTTGAGTGAAGCTGGAGTTAAATCCATCGAAACTATCTACACCAATGAATTGGATTGTGGTCCATTCATTAGTGATACGCTGCGCATCGATCCTTCCCGTAATGAGCTTGAGTCGTTGGTAGAAATTTACCGGATGATGCGTCCTGGTGAACCGCCAACCAAAGAGTCTGCCGAAAACTTGTTCCAGAACTTATTCTTCTCTCCTGAGCGTTATGACTTGTCGACTGTTGGTCGCATGAAGTTTAACCGTCGCTTGGGTCGCGAAGACGTTACCGGTGACGGCATATTAAGTAACGATGATATCGTTGCAGTAATGAAAACGCTGGTTTCTATTCGTAATGGTAAAGGTGTGGTTGATGATATCGACCACTTGGGTAATCGCCGGGTACGTTCGGTTGGCGAGATGGCCGAGAATCAATTCCGCGTAGGTTTGGTTCGTGTTGAGCGTGCAGTAAAAGAACGCTTATCTATGGCTGAGTCCGAAGGCTTGATGCCTCAGGATATGATTAATGCCAAGCCAGTAGCTGCGGCAGTGAAAGAATTCTTTGGTTCTTCGCAGTTATCGCAGTTTATGGATCAGAATAACCCCTTGTCTGAAATCACGCACAAGCGTCGTGTTTCTGCATTGGGGCCAGGTGGTTTGACTCGTGAGCGTGCTGGTTTTGAAGTGCGTGACGTTCACCCGACGCATTATGGTCGCGTTTGTCCGATCGAAACACCTGAAGGTCCAAACATTGGTTTGATTAACTCTTTGGCAACTTATGCTCGCACTAACGATTACGGTTTTCTTGAAAGCCCGTATTGTAAAGTGGTGAATGGCGTTGCTACCGATGAAATTGAATATTTATCTGCGATTAACGAAGCTGAGTATGTCATCGCACAGGCTTCGGCAAAGCTGGATAAAAACAAGAAGTTGGTTGACGATCTGGTAGCGGTTCGTCATCAAAATGAATTTACTGTTAAGACGCCGTCTGAAGTTCAATATATGGACGTGTCGCCGAAGCAGGTAGTTTCGATTGCTGCAGCATTGATCCCATTCCTGGAGCACGATGATGCCAACCGGGCATTAATGGGCTCAAACATGCAGCGTCAGGCAGTACCGACTCTGATTTCGGAAAAGCCATTAGTGGGTACTGGTATTGAGCGCTATGTAGCGGCTGACTCCGGTGTATGCAAAGTGGCACATCGTGGCGGTATCGTTGACAGTGTTGATTCTGGACGGATCGTGGTTCGCGTTAACAACACTGAAGTTGAAGATGGTCAGCCTCCGGTTGATATCTATAACTTGACCAAATACACCCGTTCTAACCAGAACACCTGTATTAATCAGCGCCCAATTGTTAAAGAGGGTGACATGATTGAGCGTGGTGATATTCTGGCTGACGGTCCTTCAGTTGATTTGGGCGAGCTGGCGCTGGGGCAAAACATGCGCATCGCCTTTATGCCCTGGAATGGTTACAACTTTGAGGATTCGATATTAGTTTCTGAGCGGGTAGTAAAAGAAGATCGCTTTACTACTATTCACATTCAGGAATTAACCTGTATCGCTCGTGATACTAAATTGGGATCAGAAGAAGTGACGTCCGATATTCCCAATGTTGGTGAAGGTGCATTAGGTAAGCTGGATGAGTCAGGTATTGTTTATATCGGTGCTGAAGTAGCTGCTGGTGATATTTTGGTGGGTAAAGTTACACCAAAAGGCGAAACCCAACTAACACCAGAAGAAAAACTACTGCGTGCGATCTTCGGTGAGAAAGCCTCTGATGTTAAAGATACGTCTTTGCGCGTACCTTCATCAGTAAAAGGTACGGTTATTGATGTGCAGGTTTTCACCCGTGATGGTCTGGAAAAAGACCAGCGCGCTCGTGAAATCGAAAAATCACAGTTGAATCAATACCGAAAAGATTTAAACGAAGAATACCGCATTGTAGAAAGTGCAACCTATGCATTATTACGCAAGTCTTTGTCAGGTCAGAAAGTTGTCAGTGGTGCAGGCATTAAGAAAGGTGCTGCTGTTGATGATGAAATGCTGGATGGTTTGGAAAAAGATCAGTGGTTTAAACTGCGCTTTGCAGATGATGCATTGAATGGTCAGCTGGATGCAGCGGAAGGCCAGTTAGCCGATCAGAAAGCTTTGCTGGAAGCGCGTTTTGAAGATAAAAAACGCAAACTGCAAAGTGGTGATGATCTGGCTCCAGGTGTGTTGAAAGTTGTTAAGGTGTATCTGGCTATCAAACGTCGGATTCAGCCTGGCGATAAAATGGCGGGTCGTCATGGTAACAAGGGTGTTATCTCGGTCATTATGCCAGTTGAAGATATGCCTTATAACGAGCATGGCGAGCCGGTAGATATCGTGCTTAACCCGTTGGGTGTACCTTCGCGGATGAACGTTGGTCAGATACTTGAAACTCACCTTGGCCTTGCGGCTAAAGGTCTGGGCGAAAAGATTGACGAAATGTTACGGGGTGAGCGCAAGATTGCTGAGTTGCGTAAGTTCCTTGAAGCGATCTATAACGGTGATGACGGCCGCAACGAAGACCTGAAATCATTTACCGATGATGAGCTTTTCGAAATGGCGGGTAATCTGCGCGGTGGTGTGCCAATGGCCACGCAAGTATTTGACGGCGCCACCGAAGAAGAAGTTAAGAATCTGCTGAGATTGGCTGATCTGCCTGATAGCGGACAGATGCAATTATATGATGGTCGTAGTGGTGAAGCCTTTGATCGCAAAACCACCGTCGGCTACATGTATATGCTGAAATTGAACCACTTGGTAGACGATAAGATGCACGCGCGTTCTACCGGTTCATACAGTCTTGTTACGCAGCAACCACTGGGTGGTAAAGCTCAATTCGGTGGTCAGCGTTTCGGTGAGATGGAAGTATGGGCACTGGAAGCATACGGTGCCGCTTACACCTTGCAGGAAATGTTAACGGTTAAGTCGGATGACGTAGCCGGTCGTACTAAGATGTACAAAAACATCGTTGATGGTGACCAGCGCATGGAGCCTGGTATGCCTGAGTCCTTTAACGTATTGCTCAAGGAGATTCGTTCTCTGGGTATCAATATGGAATTGGACACTGAATAACGAAACCATCGACAAGCGATTATGTGGGGCTCTATAAAGAGTCCCTTCATAACGGAGGAACGGCGTGAAAGACTTATTAAATTTACTGAAAAAAGATCAAAACGACGAGTTTGACTCTATCCGCATAGGCTTGGCCTCACCGGAGATGATTCGCTCTTGGTCTTATGGTGAAGTGAAAAAGCCAGAGACTATTAATTATCGAACTTTTAAGCCGGAGCGTGATGGCTTGTTCTGTGCCAAGATTTTTGGCCCGGTAAAAGATTACGAATGTCTCTGTGGAAAATACAAGCGATTAAAACATCGCGGTGTTATTTGTGAAAAATGTGGCGTTGAAGTGGCGCTGGCAAAAGTTCGCCGCGACCGCATGGGCCACATTGAACTGGCTAGCCCGGTTGCGCATATTTGGTTTTTGAAATCATTGCCCAGCCGTATTGGTTTGTTGCTGGATATGACACTGCGTGACATTGAGCGTATTTTGTATTTCGAATCTTATGTGGTTATTGATCCAGGTATGACCACTTTAGAGCGTGGCCAGATGCTGACGGATGAAGGCTATTATGAGGCGATGGAAGAATTCGGTGACGACTTCGAAGCAATGATGGGTGCCGAGGCTGTTCAGCGCCTGATGCAAGACATCGATGTTGATGAAGTAGTGAATACACTGCGTGAAGAAATTCCAGCGACCAACTCTGAAACAAAGATTAAAAAATTATCCAAGCGTTTGAAACTGATGGAGGCGTTACAGTCTTCTGGTAATAAAGCTGAATGGATGATCCTGAATGCATTGCCGGTTCTACCACCTGATTTGCGTCCATTAGTACCGTTGGACGGTGGTCGTTTTGCAACATCTGACTTGAACGATTTGTATCGTCGCGTCATTAACCGTAACAACCGCTTAAAGCGCCTGTTAGATCTAAACGCGCCAGACATTATTGTTCGCAACGAAAAGCGTATGCTGCAAGAGTCTGTTGATGCGCTGTTGGATAACGGTCGTCGTGGTCGTGCTATTACCGGTTCTAATAAGCGTCCGCTGAAATCTTTGGCCGATATGATCAAAGGTAAGCAGGGTCGCTTCCGTCAGAATTTGTTAGGTAAGCGTGTTGATTACTCTGGCCGTTCGGTCATTGTTGTTGGGCCTACGTTAAAGCTGCACCAATGTGGTCTGCCGAAAAAAATGGCGTTGGAATTATTCAAGCCGTTTATTTTTGGTAAATTGGAAGCTCGCGGTTTGGCGACAACTATTAAAGCTGCCAAGAAAATGGTTGAGCGTGAGCCGCCAGAAGTATGGGATATCCTCGCTGATGTTATCCGCGAGCATCCGGTTATGCTTAACCGCGCACCAACCTTGCACCGTTTGGGTATTCAGGCGTTTGAGCCTGTACTTATTGAAGGTAAGGCTATTCAGTTGCATCCATTAGTGTGTGCGGCGTACAACGCTGACTTTGATGGTGACCAAATGGCGGTACACGTGCCACTGACTATCGAAGCTCAGTTGGAAGCACGTGCGCTAATGATGTCTACCAATAACATCCTGTCACCAGCGAATGGTGAGCCTATCATCGTTCCTTCTCAGGATGTGGTGTTGGGTTTGTACTGGATGACCCGCTCGTGTATCAATGTTGCAGGGGAGGGTATGACCTTTTCCGACGCGCAAGAAGTGCATCGCGCCTATAACACGCGGACAGTGCATTTACAGGCTCGCATAAAGTGTCGTATTTCTGAGACAACTAAAAATGAAGAGACTGGCGAGCTGGAAGAAGTTACTTCAATAGTTGATACCACAGTTGGTCGTGTGTTGTTGTGGCAAGTAGTGCCTAAAGGGTTACCTTTTTCTTTGGTCAATCACCCAATGGTGAAGAAAGCGATCTCGCGAGTTCTTAACGAGTGTTACCGTCGAGTCGGATTGAAAGCCACAGTTATTTTTGCTGACCAATTAATGTATTCGGGTTTTGCCTATTCAACGCGTTCTGGTTCATCTATTGGTGTTAATGATTTTGCAATTCCAGCGGCAAAAGCCAATATCATTGGTAGTGCAGAGAATGAAGTAAAAGAAATTGAAAAACAGTATGCCTCAGGTCTGGTAACGCAGGGTGAGAAATACAATAAAGTTATTGATATCTGGTCTCGTGCTAACGATTTGGTTTCCAAGTCGATGATGGATGGCATCTCAACTGAAACGGTTATTAATCGCGACGGTGAAGAGGAGAAGCAGGATTCATTTAACTCTGTCTTTATGTACGCAGATTCCGGCGCGCGGGGTTCACCAGCACAGATTCGTCAGCTAGCGGGTATGCGTGGTTTGATGGCCAAGCCAGATGGCTCGATCATTGAAACGCCGATTACCGCAAACTTCCGTGAAGGTTTGAATATTTTGCAATACTTCATCTCGACTCACGGTGCTCGTAAGGGTCTGGCTGATACTGCATTGAAGACAGCAAACTCTGGTTACTTGACGCGTCGTTTAGTCGATGTGGCTCAGGATTTGGTTGTTACTGATATCGATTGTGGTACTAGCGAAGGGCTATTGATGAAGCCTGTTATTGAGGGTGGCGATATCATCGAAACCCTAGGTGACCGCGTGTTGGGTCGGGTGTTAGTGAACGACATAGTGAATCCAGCTACTGGCGAAGTGGCGTTCCCTGCCGGTTCGTTTATGGATGAAAAAGACGTTATGACGTTGGAGTCCATTGGTGTTGATGAAGTTATCGTGCGTTCGCCGATCACTTGTGAGACTCGCCATGGCTTGTGCGCCACTTGTTACGGCCGTGATTTGGCTCGTGGGCATTTGGTTAATGTGGGTGAGTCGGTCGGTGTAATTGCGGCTCAGTCTATTGGTGAGCCAGGTACTCAGTTGACTATGCGCACCTTCCACATTGGTGGCGCGGCATCACGGGCAACTGCAGTTGATAGCGTGCAAGTTAAGCAAGAAGGTGTAGTGCGTCTGCACAATGTTAAGTTGGCAGAAAAGGCCGATGGTACTTTTGTTGCGGTAAGCCGTTCCGGCGAAATCGCAGTGGCTGACTCGGCAGGTCGTGAGCGTGAGCGTTATAAGCTGCCATACGGTGCTTTAATTAAGGTGGCTGACAAGGGCGCTGTAGCTGCTGGAGAAATTGTAGCTACTTGGGATCCGCACACTCACCCCATTATTACTGAGGTGGCCGGTAAGGTTAAATTCAGTGGTATGGAAGAGGGCATCAGTGTTCGCAGCCAGACTGACGAATTAACCGGCTTAAGTTCAATCTCTATTATTGATCCGGCTGAACGTCCAGCGGCAGGTAAAGATACTCGTCCAGGTGTTACCCTGGTTGATGCCAAAGGTAAGGAATTGTGCCTAGCGGGAACAAATGTACCTGCACACTACTTCTTGCCAGCAAATGCTATGGTTGGTTTAACCGATGGTGCTGATGTGGGTATCGGTGATGTTATCGCTCGTATTCCACAGGAAAGTTCAAAGACCCGCGATATCACCGGTGGTCTGCCACGTGTTGCTGACCTGTTTGAAGCACGTAAGCCGAAGGAGCCTGCAATTCTTGCGGAAATCTCCGGTACTGTGAGCTTTGGTAAAGAAACCAAAGGTAAGCGTCGTTTGGTGATTACGCCTACTGATGGTTCTACTTACAAGGGCGCAGATCACTATGAGTCGTTGATTCATAAATGGCGTACTTTGAGCGTGTTTGAAGGTGAGCACGTAGAAAAAGGTGAGGTGGTATCTGAGGGTCCGCCAAGTCCGCACGATATTCTGCGACTGAAAGGCGTAGAAGAGTTGGCGAAGTACATCACTAACGAGATCCAGGATGTTTACCGTCTACAGGGTGTAAAAATTAACGATAAGCACATCGAGGTCATTTGTCGCCAGATGTTGCGTAAAGTTGAAATTACTACCTCAGGTGATTCCAGTCTGATCAAGGGTGAGCAGATCGAGTACAACCGTTTGTTGGAAGAAAACGAACTTTTGGCAGCGAATGATAAAGTTGGTGCGAATTTCGAGCGTATGTTGTTGGGTATTACCAAGGCATCGTTGGCAACAGAGTCGTTTATCTCTGCGGCCTCGTTCCAGGAAACTACCCGCGTATTGACCGAGGCGGCAGTAACCGGTAAGCGTGACTATCTGCGTGGCTTGAAAGAGAACGTAGTTGTAGGTCGATTGATTCCCGCAGGCACCGGTTTGGCATACCATGCTGGACGCAAGCGCCGTAAGGAAGAGGCGTTAGCAGCTAATGAAGAAGTGACCGTAAGTGCAGCCGATATAGAGGCGGCATTAACGGAGGCGCTTAAGGAAGAGGGCTAAATCGGCAGAAACTGAATGAATGTTGCTGAGCTAACCCCTTTAGGGAAGGTTTCAGTAACAGCCATAAGATTTCAGCTATTGACTGGTGGAGGGCGCATCTATACAATCCGCGCTCCGCTTTTAACGGATTAGCCCCGCTTTGGTGGTTGTTAATCCCGCTGCTTATTGAAGAGCTGTAGCTTGGTTCTGCACTAGGTGGTTTAGAAGTTTTACATATAAATTTGGAGTTTGTTTAATGGCAACGATCAACCAGTTGGTTCGTAAGCCGAGAAAACGTAAGGTTCAAAAAAGCGACGTTCCTGCTTTGCAGGCTTGTCCGCAGCGCCGTGGTGTATGCACTCGTGTTTATACTACTACGCCGAAGAAACCAAACTCTGCTCTGCGTAAGGTATGTCGTGTGCGCTTGACCAACGGTTATGAAGTGACTTCATACATCGGTGGTGAAGGTCACAACTTGCAAGAGCACAGTGTTGTGTTGATTCGCGGTGGTCGTGTTAAGGATTTACCGGGTGTGCGTTATCACACAGTTCGCGGTAGTTTGGATACTTCTGGAGTCGCTGCCCGTCGGCAGGGTCGTTCCAAGTATGGTGCCAAGCGTCCTAAGTAATCTGATATCAGGTTTTTCTGGGGGTGCAGCCCACAGGAACTCGTCGGCAGTAACGAGGCTATAAGCTGCCAATACGTTTTTCGGTTCTAATGGGTTTTACAGTGAAGACTGCAAAACTTTAAAATTTTATTTCAACCTTAGTAAGGCCAAACCCCTGCTAACCCACTCGCCCACTTCCGTCTCCAGTAGACACAGGGCATCTGGCAAAACAGTGTTTGGATAACCTGAAGAAAAGGGCTAAAACTATGCCAAGAAGAAGAGTCGTCGCGAAACGCGAGATCCTGCCTGATCCTAAATTCGGCAATCTCACGCTAGCCAAGTTCATGAACCACGTGATGGTCAGTGGTAAAAAATCAGTTGCTGAAAGTATCGTTTACGGTGCTTTGGATATTGTTAAAGAAAAAATGAACAAAGATCCCATCGAAGCTTTCGATGAAGCCTTAGAAAATATCGCGCCAATGGTTGAGGTTAAATCTCGCCGTGTTGGTGGTGCAACTTACCAGGTACCTGTTGAAGTACGTCCATCACGTCGCGCGGCTTTGGCTATGCGCTGGTTGGTAGAGTACTCACGTGGTCGTGGTGAAAAGTCCATGCGCCAGCGTTTGGCGGGTGAGATCATCGACGCATCACAGGGTAAAGGCTCTGCGGTTAAAAAGCGTGAAGATGTTCACCGTATGGCAGAAGCCAACAAAGCGTTCTCGCACTACCGCTTTTAAAGTAAGTGGTGTTTGGATACGGCAGTTACTGGCGTATCCGTGTGAGAAACAAGCCAAGGCGTTTCTATTCGTAGAAGCGCCTTTGAGCTTTAAAAAACACTGGTTTTTAACTTGTGTTGATAAAGTTTAAACCTAACTAAAAATTTAGCTTATCTGCTAATGAGGATTTAACAGTGGCACGTCAGACGCCTATTGCTCGTTACCGAAACATTGGTATCTGTGCACACGTAGATGCGGGTAAAACCACAACTACCGAGCGCGTGCTGTTCTATACCGGGCTATCTCACAAAATTGGTGAGGTACATGATGGCGCTGCCACTATGGACTGGATGGAGCAGGAGCAGGAGCGTGGTATTACTATTACCTCAGCTGCCACTACCTGTTTTTGGGCGGGTATGCAGCAGCAGTTTGAGCAACACCGCATTAATATTATCGATACCCCGGGCACGTTGATTTCACTATTGAGGTAGAGCGGTCTTTGCGGGTGTTGGATGGTGCAGTGGTTGTGTTGTGTGGCTCGTCCGGTGTACAGCCCCAAACAGAAACAGTATGGCGTCAGGCAAACAAATATGAAGTACCGCGTATGGTATTCGTCAATAAGATGGATCGCACCGGTGCTAATTTTCAAAGTGTTATTGATCAGTTGGGTGAGCGCTTAGCTGCTGTTGCTGTGCCCATGCAAATGACCATCGGTGCCGAAGATGAGTTTAAGGGCGTCGTCGATCTGGTCAAGATGAAAGCTATTTTATGGAATGAAGATGATCAGGGGATGACCTTTGATTATGCCGAAATTCCCGCAGACCTTGTCGAAAAGTGCGAAGCGATGCGCGAGCATATGATTGAAGCTGCTGCTGAAGCTAACGACGAGCTGATGGAGAAGTATCTTGAAGATGGCGATCTGAGCGAAGAAGAAATTATTGCGGGTATTCGCAAGCGTACTCTCGCTAATGAAATAGTGCCTGTGTTTGGTGGTTCAGCCTTTAAGAATAAAGGTGTACAGGCAATGCTGGATGCTGTTATTCAGTATTTACCATCCCCGGCAGAAGTTAAAGCCATTGAAGGCACGCTGGATGACAAAGAAGAAACGCTGGCCACCCGAGAAGCGGATGATAAAGCACCGTTTGCAGCGCTAGCTTTCAAAATTGCGACTGACCCTTTTGTTGGTACGCTAACATTCTTCCGTGTGTACTCCGGTACGCTTACCAGTGGTAGCGCGGTTTACAATTCAGTGAAACAGAAAAAAGAACGTGTTGGCCGCATGGTGCAAATGCACGCCAATGATAGAAATGAAATTAAAGAAGTATTGGCGGGTGATATCGCGGCAGCGGTTGGGCTAAAAGATGTGACTACCGGCGATACCTTATGCGACGAAAACGAAAGAATTATACTTGAGCGGATGGAGTTTCCCGAGCCGGTTATATCGGTAGCGGTAGAGCCTCGTTCAAAAGCAGATCAAGATAAAATGGGTATTGCGCTAGGTAAGCTAGCGCAGGAAGACCCTTCTTTCCGCGTTAAAACGGATGAAGAAACCGGGCAAACGATTATTTCTGGTATGGGTGAATTGCACCTTGATATCTTGGTTGATCGGATGCGACGTGAATTTAGTGTGGAGGCGAATATCGGCAAGCCGCAAGTTGCTTACCGCGAATCGATAGCAAATATTTCAGAGATAGAAGGTAAGTTTGTGCGACAGTCGGGTGGTCGCGGTCAGTATGGACATGTCTGGGTGAAGTTTGAGCCTGGTCAGGATGCCAATGCTGAAGGTCTGGAATTTGTAAATGAAATAGTCGGTGGTTCGGTTCCCCGCGAATATATTCCGGCCGTTGAAAAAGGTATTGCAGAGCAGATGCAAAATGGCGTGTTGGCGGGTTATCCGCTGCTCGGCCTGAAGGCTACTCTGTATGATGGATCTTTCCATGATGTGGATTCCAATGAAATGGCGTTTAAAGTTGCGGCTTCTATGGCAACTAAAAAGCTGGCTCAGGTAGGCGGCGCTCAGCTGCTGGAACCTATCATGAAAGTAGAAGTGGTAACCCCTGAAGAAAACATGGGTGACGTGGTTGGTGATTTGAACCGTCGTCGCGGGATGATTTTAGGTATGAGCGACAATGCTGTTGGCAAAGTTGTTGATGCTGAGGTGCCACTGGGTGAAATGTTTGGTTATGCAACTGATTTGCGTTCGGCAACTCAGGGGCGGGCTACGTTCACTATGGAGTTTGAGAAATACTCTCCGGCACCAAAAAATATTGCGGATGCCATTATCGCAAAAAATATGGGTTAGAAAATGGTTAACTTTCTTTTAACAATTGACGAGGTATTTAGCTGTGGCTAAGGAAAAATTTGAACGCACCAAACCACACGTCAACGTAGGTACAATCGGACACGTTGACCATGGTAAAACAACATTAACAGCGGCATTGACACGCGTAGCGTCAGAAGTATTTGGCGGTAAAGCGGTAGATTTCGCTAACATCGATAACGCCCCTGAAGAGCGTGAGCGCGGTATTACAATTGCGACGTCACACGTTGAATACGATACGCCTGAGCGTCACTACGCCCACGTTGACTGTCCAGGACACGCTGATTACGTTAAAAACATGATCACTGGTGCTGCGCAGATGGATGGTGCGATTCTGGTATGTGGTGCGACTGATGGCCCAATGCCACAGACCCGTGAGCACATCTTGTTGTCGCGTCAGGTTGGCGTACCTTACGTTGTGGTATTCCTGAACAAAGCGGACTTGCTGGCTGAAGATTGTGGCGGTGCGGGTTCAGAAGAATATAACGAAATGCTTGAGCTGGTAGAAATGGAGCTGCGTGAGCTGCTTGACCAGTACGAATTCCCAGGTGACGACACGCCAATTATCCCAGGTTCTGCGTTGATGGCACTGGAAGGCAAAGACGACAATGAGTTGGGCACAAGCGCTGTTAAGAAATTACTTGAGACTCTGGATTCTTACATTCCTGAGCCAGAGCGTGCGATCGATGGTGACTTCATCATGCCAATCGAAGACGTATTTTCAATCTCTGGTCGTGGTACGGTTGTTACCGGTCGTGTTGAGCGCGGTATCGTTAACACCGGTGATTCAGTAGAAATCGTTGGTATTCGTGACACCCAAACTACCACCTGTACCGGTGTTGAAATGTTCCGCAAGCTGCTTGACGAAGGTCGCGCAGGTGAGAACATCGGTGCCTTGTTACGCGGTACCAAGCGTGAAGAAGTAGAGCGCGGTCAGGTATTGTGTAAGCCAGGTTCAATCAAGCCACACACGACGTTTGAAGCAGAAGTTTATGTGTTGGGTAAAGATGAAGGTGGTCGTCATACACCATTCTTCAAAGGTTACCGTCCACAGTTTTACTTCCGTACAACGGATATCACGGGTGCGTGTGAGCTGCCAGAAGGTGTTGAAATGGTAATGCCAGGCGACAACATTCAAATGACAGTTACGCTGATCAACCCCATCGCGATGGACGAAGGTTTGCGCTTCGCTATCCGCGAAGGTGGCCGTACGGTTGGTGCTGGTGTTGTAGCAAAAATTATTGAGTAATTTTTGTAACCAGTAACAAGGTAAAAGAGAAGGGTCGCCATTGGCGGCCCTTTTTCATTATGAGGGGTAGTTAAGGCCAGCTGAGCGGAGTGACAAGCAGGCAAAGCCTGTTTGAACGCCCGTTGTGTAGGGCGGCCCCGACCCTAGGGAGTGTGAGAGGGTGCAGCCCGAATAACGTGGAAGTAGGGTTGGTGCTGGTGTTGTAGCGAAGATCATCGAATAATCGGTGCTCTCGAAGAAAAGACCGCTTTTTTTGCGGCCTTTTTTAGGGGTAACGGGGTCCAGGGTTTGCTGGTGCTACTCGATTAGTCATCGGGGGCTTTATCAGTTCTAATTTGGGGGAAGAGTAAGCGTGCGCTATTGTGTTGGTAATTATTGGAGTTTGTAGGGAGTGAATTCGCCAGGCGCCGTAAACCGGTCTAATTTACAGTGTAAAGACTAGTCAAAACTCGCTAGAATGTTTGGCTAATGATAGGGTGTTGAAGCAATTCTGCAGATGCAGTTGCTAATAATAATAGATGGACCAATCTATGACTAAAGACTCCGAAACTGATCCCAGTGCGGTCACTCGAATTCGTTCCGGCGCGAAGGGGGCTGCTGAAGAGGTCGAGGTGGATGAGGGTAGCCACTCAGCCCCAACGAATATTCGATCACATTATCATGAAGAAGATGACGATGAAGGCGATAAAACCGTAGTTGTTGGTGTAGGTATCACTAGTAGCAACGATGCGACGGTAGTGCTGGGGACAAATGACGCAGCAAAAACTGGTGCTCCAACCCTAACTCTGGGTAATACAAAAATCATCAATGATCGTTTTGAGTTACTGGATGTGCTGGGTTCTGGCGGCATGGGTGTAGTATTCAAGGCTATGGATCGACGTAAGGTCGAAGCCAAAGATCGTGACCCTTACGTGGCGATCAAATTATTAAATGATGATTTTAAAGTTCATCCCCATTCGGTTATTTCCCTGCAGCGTGAAGCTCGGCGCTCGCAACAATTAGCACACCCCAATATCGTAAATGTTCATGACTTTGATCGCGACGGTGATCAGGTCTTTATGACGATGGAGTATTTGCAGGGTAAGCCGCTGGATGAATTGATCAAGGAAAATGGCAGAAAGCCATTACCTGATGCAGATGCGCACCGTATTTTGAAAGATATGTGCTCGGCAATGATTCACGCACATAAAAATAATATTGCCCACTCAGATTTTAAGCCAGGTAATATCTTTGTGACCAATGCCGGGCAGGCAAAGGTATTGGATTTTGGTATTGCGCGAGCGGTGACCACGGGGGTCGCTGATGAGGATGGCCATAACGAAAATACCTTGTTCGACCCAGGTAGTCTGGGGCCTTAACGCCAGCCTATGCCAGTCGAGAAATGCTAATTGGCCAACTGCCTGAAGTCGGTGACGATGTTTATGCGGTTGGCTGTGTTGCCTACGAATTGTTTACTGGTAAGCATCCTTTTAGTAAGAAAAATGCAGTAGATGCGAAAAAGGCCGGGATGAAACCGGCTCGAATTAAGAGTCTCTCTGCTCGTCAGTGGAAGGCATTGCGTAAGGCGTTAGCTTTTAAGCGTGAGGATCGTTACCCATCAGTTAAAGAGTTTTGGGAGGAGTTTGATCATCGGGTTAGTCCGGTATGGTTGGTGGCTGGGATAGTGTTGCTAATTGTAGCGGGTACAGCTGTTTGGTCAGTCGAGCAAAATTCGCGCTTGGATGGTGTTGATGAAGAGGCGATTCGTTTACAGGCCGACCAGGATAATACCTATAGCAATCTACAAGCCTGGATTAAGCGAGAGCCGATCAGTCGTGTTGAGAATGATTTGCGGGTTGCTTATGGGAGATATCAAAAGTTAGTGCCTGCTACCGATGAGAAGTTATTAGCCTCGCAGCAGCAAATAGTCGCTTTGTATTTGGCGGAGGCAGAGTCATTGCGCGAAGCAAAGCAATTCGATGATGCTTTGGCGCGACTGGCGACAGCACTGAGCTGGCAGGCCGAGGCTGAACAGACCGAGCAATACCAGCAATTGTTGGCCGCTATTAATCGGGACATGGAAGCACAGCGCATAAAGTTGGCTAAGCAAGAAGCGGCAAGAATTGAGCGGGAACGATTGGCTAAGGCTGCGGCTGCGGCCGCTGAGCGTGATCGTTTAGCCGCCATTGAGCGTCAACAGATGGCCGCAGCAGCGAAAGAGCGCGAGATAAAATATCAGGCGGCGCTGGCTAAAGTGGAAGCGACGTTAAGTTGCCAGACTGTCCCGGATTTTAATAACTTACAGCAGCAGCTCAATGCACTTGCGGCACTGGATGCAACCCGCGCGAAACTAAAAACCTCGGAGTTTTCCGAGCAGTTAGCGTTGTGTGTGAAGCGGGTGGCTAACAGTAATCCTGTGGCGGGGAAAGTGGCGCAAGCGTCGGCATTGACTATTTTTCCCGAGAGTGCGTTGTTGCAGGGCTTGGTAATTGATCCCTGTGCTAGTAATAAATTATCTCCGGGTAGTGGTCGTCGCGACAGTAAGTTTTGTATTGACCGATTTGCTAATATTGCCGGACCTAAAATGGTGATAGTAAAAGGTGTGGACGGCGGCAAGTCTTATGCAATCGGCAAGTATGAAATTACCGCTAGAGAGTTTGGGGTTTATTGTCAGGCAGGTAATGACTGTAGTGGTATCACAGATATAAAAAGTGATTTGCCGGTGCGGCAGCTCGCCATTGCGCAGGCGCAAGCTTATGCGGCGTGGTTATCAGAAAATACCGGTTTTGATTATCGTTTACCGACTTATGCGGAGTGGCTCAATGCGGCGAAAGCGGGCGGACGTTCAAAAAATCTGGACCCTAACTGCACGGTAAAGCGTGTCAATGGCACTCGCTCCGGTGATGAATTGCGAGTAGCTGGTGGCGGCTTTAACGATTGGGGGCTGTATAACGTAGTCGGTAATGTGCAGGAGTGGACGGTTGATGGCGCTTCGATTGCCGCAGCTGGAGGCCGACATACGGATCGCTTGGCTGATGTCGCATGTACTGTGGATTATAAAGAAGCGCACTCCGGTAGGCCTGATGCGGTAACGGGATTTCGTTTGGTTAGGGGTATTAAGCGCTAACTCTTATAAGTAGGGCCATGAACAGCTTTACTGATTCTGAAAAAATAAAAAATGTAATGAGTGGTTGGCAATTAGATTAATTTGGTTAGATCACGCTTTTAATGATTATCCATTTGATGGCTTGCGGCAATAGTGCTGCCGACAGTGGATATTGGCAGGTAAAATATTAATGCGACGACGGATATTAGCACTACTTTTTGTGCCCATGGTTGGCAGTGTGTCAGCTCAAATCGATGACCGGGGCTATCCAGTTCAGCCTGCGGGTGGCGCCGCCAAGTTTTCCTTTGAGCAGCAAAGCGTGCTCACTCCTAATGCTGAAATTCCTGCGGTGACTGAACGTGATGAAGGCCCCAGCATTGAAGTCAGTGAATTTCAATTTGATAATATTCCTGAATTTCCTGAGCTAGGAATTAGTCGGCAGTCAGTGTTGCAGTTGGCTGAAGATTTGCGCCAGCAATATAGTCAAAAACAAAATCAACTCGCCAGTGGTTATACCGAAGAAGAATTGCAAGCCATTGCCGAGTTATTGCCACAGGCGAAAGCTTCCCCTTCTAGTATCACTGAATTAGAGCAGGTCGCAGATTATATATTGTCTGTGAGTGAGAGTAATACCTTGGCAGGCTTAAGAAAATATGAGCTACAGGGCCTGGTCGATTTATTGCTCAATCAACGCTTGGCTAACGGTGTTAGCGACAATGCAGATCTGGAAAAAATTAATTCATTAGTGTTGGATGATTTAATCAGTTTGGTGACGACGCAACGGGCAGAGCGCGGTATCAATTTTTACGAGCTCGAAGATATTGCCGCGAAACTTTCGGCGTATTATCGTAGTCGCGGTGTCTTTTTGGCGAAAGCGTATATTCCAGTGCAAAGTGTCAAAGAGGGTGTGGTGCGGCTGGATATTTTGGCTGGGGTATTATCGGGTGTGAGCTTGCAAGGAAATACACATTACTCGGCAGAGCGTTTGACCAAGCCCTTCAGTCAATATGTCGGCAAGGCCGCTAACAGCGATGAAATTGAAGAGGCCTTATACCTGATTAATGATTTTCCCGGAGTGATGGTGCAAGGTGCGTTAACGGCTGGCGCTAGTGTTGGAGAAACCTCGCTGGACTTAACCGTTGCTGAGGAAAAACGCTGGCGAGCAACGGTGACGGCAGATAATCACGGTGCTGTTTTTACTGGTGATAATCGCGTGCTGGCGATGGTAGATTTTTTTAATCCTTCAGGCTTTGGGGATCAATTAACGTTGGGTTATTTGCAATCCTGGTCGCCCCTAAATTCTGATGTTTCAGTCTTTCAATATCGCGCGCCGGTGTTTGATGAGCGTACTTACGCTTATGTCTCTGCGGATGTAAATAATTTTTCAGTTGATGGGGATGGTGATCAAAATATCGATAACTTAAATATTGAAGGTACCAATACAAATTACACGGTAGGTATGGATCGCCAGTTTAAGCGCCTGCCGAACTTGGGTTTCAATGCCGGTTTTGCTTTTACTGAAAAAGAAACCGAGATTGATGCCGATCAAGAGATACCGGATGCTGGCGAAAAAGTGCAGGGCGTACAGCTTAACTTTTCCTTTAACAATATCAATAAACGTTATGCCTTAATGAACATGGCAATGGCGTCAGTGCAGTATGGTGATTTCAAATCAGGGGTTGATGAGGGGCTTAATCAGGATGAGGAGTTTTATAAGCTAGCTATAGATTGGTCGGCATTAAAAATAGTCAATTTGCCATTTACTAGTTATCAGTCTTACGTTTTGGCGAGGACAAAGTTACGTTACAGTGAATCAGGCCTGCCAGCTTTTGAGCAGTTACCGTTGGGTGGTGCTGATGCAGTACGAGCGTTTACCGTCAGTGACTTTTCTGCGGATCAGGCTGGGTATTTGAGTGCTGAGTGGTATGTTGAACTGCCAATGACATGGGTTGCTAAAAGTATTGAAGACAAGCTCAAGGTGGCATTGTTCGTCGATGGCGCTTACGGTGTTGTTAATGTTGAAGCAGCAAACGCGGCAGGTGATTCCTGGGCAAATTTGGCTGGTGCGGGTGTGTTATTCAAATTTACCTGGCGTGAAATGTTGGGGGCGAAAATTAGTTTTTCAAAACCACTCGCCAGTAAATCCAATCTCGACAATTTTGGTGATGATGCGGACTCTGTGCAAACTTTTGTCGAAGTTACGTTTATGTATGACTAAGTAATTGGGTGTATATGTTTGTCTGCGCTTCAATGCAATATGTTTGCAATATTAAGACATAATTATTTCTCTATGTGGATTGGTGGTTGGTGAAGGATATGGCAATAAGAAAATATAAAGCGGTCGCAATGAGTGATCGACAGCGCGTGACTTTTTTGCGCCGCATGCTATTGCCCGCTGCGATTGCCATGGCCATCAATCCTGCGCTTGCACCTTTGGTTGTGGCGGCCCCCGCTGGTGGTAGTGTGGTTGGCGGTAGTGGCGCGATTAGTGTTTCCGGTAATACCACCACTATTGATCAGTTCTCAAATCGGTTGGCGCTGGATTGGCAGAGTTTTGATATTAATAGCAATGAACTGGTTCGTTTCAATCAACCCAGCGCCAACGCGCTCGCCTTAAATCGTGTGCTTAATAATAATCCCACGCGCATCATGGGGCAGCTGGAAGCCAATGGCCGGATTATTTTAGTGAATCCCGCCGGTATATTTTTTACCGATTATTCCAGTGTCAATGTGAATGCTTTGATAGCGAGTGGCTTGGCAATTAATCCAGACGATTTTATGAATGGTAATTTGTTATTCGGCAGTGTGGGTGGTGCCGATGGGGTTGTGGTTAATCGCGGTTTGATTAATGCAACTACCAGTGTTTCTTTATTGGGCAATGCGGTTGCTAATGATGGTCCGGCAGCAATGATTCAAGCGGAGCTGGTATCCATTAATGCGGCCTCTGAGGCGTTGCTAACCTTTGATGCCGCTGGTCATATTGGCGTTAAGGTTAATAAAGCGGTATTGCAAAACACGCAAGGTTTGGAATCAGCGGTTTCGAATACGGGGGAAATTGTTGCCGGCTCTGTGCTGGTTGAAGCGGACGTAGCGGCAGGGTTATTTGAGCGCGCGGTAAATAATGAGGGTATTATTCGCGCGGCCGGTATTGATGTCAGTGGCGGTGAGATTCGCTTGTCTGGCCGTGGCGGCGATACCTTTCACAGTGGTGTGCTGGATGTTAGTTCGCAAACTGCGGCCGGTGGTTTGGTTATCGTTGAGGGAGAGAATGTTGCACTGGTCGATCAGGCGAGTATAGATGCTTCTGGGGCTGCTGGCGGTGGTGAAGTACTGATTGGCGGTGATTACAAAGGATTAAATGACCAGATCAAAAATGCCCGGCAAGCGTTTGTGGGAGAAGATGTAGTTATCGATGCAGCCGCTACCGGGCACGGTGATGGTGGCAGAGTGATTGTGTGGTCGGATAGTTACACGCGTTTTGGTGGTGCTATCTCTGTGGCTGCTAATCGTGGTAATGGCGGCTTTATTGAAACTTCTGGCGCACAAGGTTTGTTTGTTGCTGACTCCGCGCGCATTGATATTTCATCACTCCTGGGGCAGGGCGGTCACTGGTTGATCGACCCTGACAATATATCTATTCAGACTGCAGGCCCTGATGCCAATATTACCGGCTCCCCCAATTTTACTGATGACATTCCCGGTGATGGTTCCGAACCGGTACTGACCTGGGCCACTATAGAATCCGTACTGGATGATGGTGATGTGACGGTCACTACCTCCGAGACTGGAGCGGGTGATGGTGTTATCACTATTAACGATAGTTATACCTTCTTGGCAAATACTTCGGGCAATACGCTGTCGTTAATTTCAGCCACGGATATCGTGATTGCTGATGGGGTTAAATTGGATGGGGGCGGTGTTGATGTCTCTCTGGATTTTACCGCGGCTAATGACCTGACTGTTGGCAACGGCGATACCGGTGTGGCTATTGATAATATTGCCGGTAGCGTCAGTCTTACGGCTACCGCTGGCTTGTTAACTGTAAATGGCGAAATCAATGTGGTTGGCATCGATGGCCTTGACGCAGACCCTGGTAATCCGGGTGTGGATGCAATGGCGATTACGTTGGTAGGCGGTACCGGCGTTGATATCAATGCTGCGATTAGTAGTACCGGTGGTGTCGGTGGTGCGGGTAATACGGGTAACAACCTTGGCGGTAATGGCGGCAACGGTGGTGTGATTACATTGACTGCCACCACTAATAATATCGATATCGACGCTGCGATTACCTCAACAGGTGGTGCTGGTGGTACCGGTTCTGGCAGTGCTGCCGATGGTGATGGTGGTGATGGTGGTGCTATCCAGCTGACTGCTAATGGTGGTGCTATCAATGTGGGCGCGAATCTTACCAGTCAGGGGGGCTTAGGAGATACTGCCGGCGTCGGTGCTGCATTGACTACAAGCTCCATTGATTTTGTTCATACCTTGGGGCGATAACAGCTAATACCATTAACCTTGCCGTGGGTTTTGGTGATGCAGATAGTGTGAATACATTGGGTGATATCACAGCTATTGGCGCGCTTAATATTGATGGTGCCGATGGCGCCGACCAATTTACATTAGCTGGCACGCTAGGTGGCTCAAGCATTATTATTGATGGTGATGGTGGCGATGGCGGTGCTGGTATCGATACGTTGATATTGGACAATGCTGGCCATGGTTTGACTTCCACTGGCACGAATACGGTTGTAGTTGATTTGGCTACGGATATCGTGGTCAATGAAATCGATATTGTCGATGCAGGCACGGGCGCTGATACCATCACGGGAGTGGCAGCAGGCGCAGATAATTTTGTACTGCTGGGTAATGAAAGAGTTTCCTATAACGCGATCGACTTCAGAGATATTGAAAATGTGGCGGCGGGCTCTACTTCTGGCAGTGATACGGTAACGGCTGCATCGGGTGGGTCCACTTTTGTCTTTAGCAGTAATTCGGCAGCCACTGTTGATGGCATCAGTTTTACTCAAGTTGAAGTGTTTGCGGGTGATACCGGCGCTGATAGTTTCAGCTTTATTGCTGACCCCACTTTTGCCTCGGCGATGAGTATTAATGGTGGCGGCGGTGGTGATAGCGTCACCGGTAGTACCGGGCTTGATGCCTTAATCGCCAATGGCGCTAACAGTTTTTCCATTACTAATGCCAACTTCGATACCTTTGCGGTGACCTTTAGTGGTGTTGGCAATTATGCGGGTAACGGTGGTGCCGACACGGTTACCGCCGCCTCAGGTGGTTCGACTTTCGTGATCGCCAGTAATAGTTCTGCCACGGTCGATGGCGTGTTATTCAGTGCGATCACCACGTTTGCGGGTGATACGGGCGCTGATAGCTTCAGTTTTATTGCTGACCCCACCTTTGCTTCAGCGATGAGTATTAATGGTGGCGGTGGTGGTGATAGCGTTACTGGCAGTAGCGGGCTAGATACCTTAGTCGCGAATGGCGCTAATAGTTTTTCCATCACTAATGCTAACTTCGATACCTTTGCGGTGACCTTTAGTGGTGTTGGCAGCTATGCGGGTAACGGTGGTGCCGACACGTTAACGGCGGCTTCAGGGGTTCAACCTTTGCTATTGCCAGCAGTACCTCGGCGACTGTAGATAGTGTGTCTTACAGTGGTATCTCTACCTTTGCCGGTGGTGCGGGTAATGATCAGTTTTCAATGGCCGGTTCGATCACCGCGTCGATAGATGCCGGTGGTGGTAGTGATACGTTTACAGGTACCACGACGGGAGAGAACTTTGCTATTCAGGGTAATAAAAGTGTGCAGGTGAATGGCCTGACCTTCACTAATCTGGATGTGATCAATGCTGGTGGTACAGGCAGTGACTCGGTAACCGGTACGGTTGGTGATGAAGGGTATGTGATTAATGGTGCCAATGCGGTGACCACGTCCGGGATTGCCTTTACCGATATTGAAGTGGTTGATGCCGGTGGCGCGGGCACGGATACCGATACTATTACCGGCGAAGCGGCTACAGAAAATTACGCGATTCAAGGCACGCGAGCGGTTACGGTCAATGGTATTGCCTTTACCAATGTGGAGGCTGCTGCAGCTGGTGGTACTGGTACCGATACCGTTACGGGCACTGGCTCAAGTGAAAGTTATGTGATCGATGGTGCGAATGCAGTGACTGCTTCAGGTATTGCCTTTACCCAGATTGAAGCGGTGAATGCCGGTGGTGCTGGCACCGATACCGATACCATTACGGGACAGACGGCCCCGGAGAGTTATGTATTGCAGGGTACCCGGGCGGTCACCGTTGCTGGTATTGCTTTCACAAATGTTGAAGCGGCGGCAGTAGGTGCCGGGGTAGGCGATACAGTCACAGCAGCTACTGCCGGATCGGTGTTTGCGTTAAGTAGTACTTCGGCAGCGATAGTGGATAGTATCAGCTTTACTGAGGTGGAGACCTTTGCCGGTGGTGCAGGTAATGATCAGTTTTCAATGACAGGTTCAATTACCGCGTCGATAGATGCCGGTGGTGGTAGCGATACGTTTACAGGTACCACGACGGGAGAGAACTTTGCTATTCAGGGTAATAAAAGTGTTCAGGTGAATGGCCTGACCTTCACTAATCTGGATGTGATCAATGCTGGTGGTACAGGCAGTGACTCGGTAACCGGTACGGTTGGTGATGACGGGTATGTGATTAATGGTGCCAATGCGGTGACCACGTCCGGGATTGCCTTTACCGATATTGAAGTGGTTGATGCCGGTGGCGCGGGCACGGATACCGATACTATTACCGGCGAAGCGGCTACAGAAAATTACGCGATTCAAGGCACGCGAGCGGTTACGGTCAATGGTATTGCCTTTACCAATGTGGAGGCTGCTGCAGCTGGTGGTACTGGTACCGATACCGTTACGGGCACTGGCTCAAGTGAAAGTTATGTGGTCGATGGCGCGAATGCAGTGACTGCTTCAGGTATTGCCTTTACCCAGATTGAAGCAGTGAATGCCGGTGGTGCTGGCACCGATACCGATACCATTACGGGGCAGACGGCCCCGGAGAGTTATGTATTGCAGGGTACCCGGGCGGTCACCGTTGCTGGTATTGCTTTTTCTAATGTCGAGGCAGCGGCGGTGGGTACAGGAGCTGGCGATACAGTAACGGCCGCAGTTGCTGGGTCTGTATTCGCCTTAACCAGTGCGTCAGCAGCCTTGGTTGATGGTATCAATTTTACCCAAGTGGATACTTTCGCTGGTGGGGCAGGTGCTGATGGGTTTTCAATGACGGGATCCATTAGTGCCACTATTGATGCCGGCGGCGGTAGCGATACGTTCACAGGTACCACGGCGGCAGAAAGCTTCGCGATTCTTGGCAATAAAAGTGTTCAGGTGAATGGTCTAACCTTCACCAATCTGGATGTGGTCAATGCCGGCAATATCGGTGCTGATAGTGTACTGGGCACGGCTGCGAGCGGAACTTATGCGATTGTTGGCACCAATGCGGTAACGACTTCAGGTATTGCTTTTACCCAGGTGGAAAATGTTGATGCTGGTGGCGCAGGCACGGATACCGACACGGTTACCGGTGCGGCGGCAACGGAGAGTTATTCGCTACAAGGTACCCGTGCCGTTAACGTCAGTGGTATGGCTTTTACTAATGTAGAAGCAGTGGCCGCTGGGGGGGTTGGTACGGATACTTTGGTGGGCACTAGTGCCAGTGAAAGTTATGCTCTGCAAGGAGCTGATGGTGTCGATATTCTAGGGATAGCGTTCACCGAGCTGGAGGCAATTAATGCCGGTGCCGGTGATGATACTTTCACTGTGTCTGTGGCTACCTCCATCGGTCTTAATGGTGGTGCCAGCGTTGCGGGTGACAGTATCGAGGGAGGGACTAACTATATTGTGTCAGGCGCTAATTCGGGCACGGTTAACGGGGCGACATTTAGCAATGTAGAGCGGTTGGTTGGCAGTAGCGGTAGTGACAGTTTTATCCTCAGTGGTGGTAGCGTAACCAGTATTGATGGTGTAGTGGGTGCTGCTGATGCGATCAGTGGTGGCTCGGCCTATGAGGTGACAGCGGCCAATTCAGGTACTGTTGATGGCGTTGCTTTTTCCAATATTGATAACTTGAGTGGCGGCGCCGGAGATGACTCATTTGTATTGACTGCCGGTAGTATTGGCAATCTGAATGGTATGGCCGGTGATGATAGTTTTGTGCTTGGTGCTGCCAGCTTTGCAGCTATTGATGGTGGCGAAGGTGGTGAAGTTAGCGGTGATGAAATTCGCGGTGGTGCCGCGTATGTGGTCAATGCGGTTGACGCCGGTACGGTAGATGGTATTGCGTTTAGTAATATTGAAAATTTGATTGCTAGGGCGACAGCCGCGGATAGTTTTACTTTTAGTAATGCTGGCCGTGTAGGAGGGGTGATCGATGGATTGACCGGTAGCGACACGATCAATGTCTTGGCCTCTGCCGGTTCGATAGCAGTTAATGCATCTGGCCTGTTGCGCGTCAATGGTAGCGATGTTGGTTTTAATGGTATTGAGGTGGTGGCTGCAGCCGCCGCTAATGACTCGTTAATAGGTTTTTCTCAGTATCAGATTGATGCGGCTAATAGCGGCTCAGCAAATAATGCCGCTTTGAGTTTCAGTGGCTTTGAAAATCTGACAGGTAGTAACGGTAATGACACGTTCTCTTTTGCCGCCGGTGGTTCAATCTCAGGCATCATTGATGGCGGCGCTGGGGTTGCAGATGAAATTGACTATTCCCAGCTGGCGTCGTTGACGCTCGATCTCTCAGCTGCACTGAACAATATTGAGCAAGTGCGAGGTGGCGGCGCTGGCTTTTCTTTGGTGGGTAGTAACGCTTATACGATTACTGCCAGTAATGAGGGTGAAGCTGCTGGGCTGCGTTTCATTGGTTGGTCGGATCTTGCGGGTACTACTGGTGACGATACATTTACGCTAGCTAGTGGTGGTGACTTAAGCGGTGGTATCGATGGCTTAGCCGGGACGGATCGGCTGATATTTGGAGGCGCTAGTTCAAGTTGGCAATTCACTGCTTCGGCAGCGGAATTAAATGGTATTGCCCTTACCGGTCTGGAGGTGTTTGATGATGGCGCTACCGTCAGTACCGCTATTGATACGTCCGCAGCGGCTTCCTTTGATGCCGGTCGACTGATAACAATGGCTGATGGTCGGGTGCTGAGTTATCAGGGCGCTGGAGACTTGAGCCTGGATGCGGCGGCAATCAGCATTAGTCAGCTAAACCGTAGTGGCAGTGTCGAGCTAGTGAGTGATGCAGCTATTGATGGTGCAGGAGCTGTTACCAGTGGTGATTTTACTGCGGTAGCTGGTGGTGCTGTAGTGTTAGAGCAGTTAACGGCAGCTGCAGTTGACTTGACTGCTAATGGTCGGGTGAGTATCGCTGCGCTTGATAGTGCTGACTTGACGGTGCGGCAGGCCGCAAATATTGATGTTATGCAGGCGCGTACTGGCACAGTTGTCATTAATAGTGGTGGTGAAGTCGTGCTGGCAGATATACAGGCGATGGCGCTGGATGTTACGGCGGGGAATGCTGTTGACGTGGTGGGTAATGTTGCTGGGAGAATTGATATTGAGAGTGCTGGAGGTGATATTTCTATCATTGATAGTGGGTCACTGAATTTGGGGGGGTTCGTGCCAATGGGGCTAGCTCATCAATTGTGATTCGTGCTCAAGACCGGATTGACTTGGAGTTGGTGGCTACGGCGTCTCGAAGCTCAGGGTCGGTTTCTATTATTGCTGATCGGCTGGGGGTGTTTGGCTTACGTCCAGTAGATCAGGCGATTCGTGGGCCGGCCGATGTAGCTGCTGGGCAAATAAATATTCAGTCAGCCTTTGGCAGTGTCGGTACCTTTGATCGACCTATTATAGTGGATAGTGCGGCGGCACCGCAGATTTTAAACCTTAAGCCGTTTATTAATGGTTTGGGTAGTACGCCGACATCGCAAGTTACTGGAGGTGTGCTTGGGTCGTCGGCTTTGGATGTGGCGTCTTCGTCTGGTCTAAGCAGTGCGGTGCAAACCTTAATTGATACGTTAGATGAAATAGATCCTGGTGTTTTTAAGAATGATGAGCTGGTTGAGCGTGAAGAAAGTTCGATAGCGTTGCCAGAAACTCAGAGAAAGCGTTAGAGGTTTGGCTAATGTTGGTCGATAATTTGGGGGGTGATATTTTCCTAACTCATTGTTTTTAATATTACTTTTACTAAATGAGCGCGCGTATTCGGCGCTCTTTAGCTAAATGCTGTTATCTTAAAGAAATACTCGTAATTGTTGTTGACACTCCCTACCCCTATCATTAGAATGCGTCTTCCTTTTTTCGGGTAGCCCCAGCCAAAGTTGGTGTGCCCCTGTTAAAACACGATTGGAGTTTGGTCAGTGCAGAATCAGCGAATCAGAATTCGTTTAAAGGCTTTTGACCATCGCCTAATCGACGTGTCTACCGAAGAGATTGTAGAGACAGCAAAGCGTACTGGTGCGCAGGTTCGTGGTCCGATTCCACTGCCTACACGCAAAGAGCGTTTTACTGTACTGATTTCACCGCACGTGAATAAGGATGCTCGTGATCAATACGAGATCCGCACTCATAAGCGTATGCTAGATATTGTTGAGCCAACAGAAAAGACGGTTGATGCGTTGATGAAGTTGGACTTGGCGGCGGGTGTAGAAGTCCAGATTAGCTTGGGCTAAACCGTTAAGGTTTGGTTTCAAGCGAGTCACGAATATTAATATAAATCTTTCTTGATAAAGAAAGGTCTCCTGAAGAAATTCAGGATGTGTAACGTTCTCTCGAAGCTTTGCTGAAAAGTAGGCTAGCAGTAATAGAGAGTTCGGCCATAGAGGGTTAAAGCCCCGTACACTGTGAGGTTTAAAATGACAATTGGTTTAGTCGGCCGTAAAAGCGGCATGACCCGCGTTTTTACAGATGCTGGCGTGTCTATTCCGGTAACCGTGATTGAGGTTTCTCCTAATCGCGTTACTGGCGTCAAAACAGGCGAGAGTGATGGCTATTCTGCAATCCAGGTAACAGCTGGTGCGCGCAAAGCTTCTCGTGTTTCAAAGACTGAGGCAGGGCATTTCGCTAAGGCGGGTGTTGAAGCTGGACGTGGTCTTTGGGAATTCCGTTTAGAAGAGGGTGATGAGGCTCCTGAAGTGGGTGCCGAGTTGACTGTGTCTACCTTTGCGGCTGGTCAGAAAGTAGATGTGACCGGTCAGTCCAAGGGTAAAGGTTTTCAGGGTGGTATCAAGCGTTGGAACTTCCATATGCAAGATGCTACGCACGGTAACTCTATCTCTCACCGTTCCAATGGTTCTATTGGTATGTGTCAGACTCCTGGCCGCGTTTTCAAAGGTAAGAAAATGTCGGGTCATATGGGTGCTGAGCGCGTCACTATTCAGACCTTGGAAGTAGTTCGGGTTGATGAGGCTCGTAACTTGATTTTAATTAAGGGTGCTATTCCAGGTGCTCCGGGTGGTGATGTGATAGTGCGTCCTGCAGTTAAAGTGAAGGGGGCGTAATCATGGAATTAGCAACCTTTACTGTTGGTAAGAAAAAAGCAACTGGTGCTGTTGAGGTATCAGAGGTGTCTTTCGCCAAAGAATTTAATGAGGATCTGGTTCATCAGGTCGTTACAGCGTATTTGGCAGGTGCTCGTCAGGGTACTCGTGCACAGAAGACTCGTGCCGATGTGTCTGGTGGTGGTAAGAAGCCATGGCGTCAGAAAGGTACTGGTCGTGCGCGTGCCGGTACTATTCGCTCGCCGATCTGGCGTTCTGGTGGTGTAACATTTGCTGCTCGTCCGCAGGATCATTCGCAAAAAGTTAACAAGAAAATGTATCGCGCTGCGATGCGTTCAATTCTTTCTGAGCTGGCCCGTCAAGAGCGTTTGATTGTGGTTGATGAGTTCGCCTTGAAGCAGCCAAAAACCAAGTTACTGGTAAAAGCGTTAAGTGGTTTTGGTTTGGAAGGCGCGCTGCTGATCTCAGAAGATGTTTCAGAGAATTTGTACTTGGCTTCACGTAATTTACATAAAGTAAATGTTGTGGATGCGGCGGGTGCGGATCCGGTCAGTTTAATTGCGGCGGATAAAGTGATTATCACTGTGCCAGCGCTGAAGAAGTTTGAGGAGTTATTAGGATGAATGCAGAAAGACTGTATACGGTTCTGAAAGGCCCTCATATATCTGAAAAAGCGGCTATGGGTGAGGATCAGGTGGTTTTTCGAGTGGCGGTTGATGCAACCAAGCTTGAAGTAAAAAAGGCCATTGAGAAATTATTCAAAGTAAAAGTCGAAAGCGTTCAGACTGTGAATGTAAAAGGCAAGGTAAAGCGTAACAAGTTCGGCTTGGCGGCAAAACCTAGCTGGAAAAAGGCTTATGTACGCTTAGAGCAGGGTCAGGATATTGACTTTGCGGTAGTGGATTAAGGGTTAAGAAAATGGCTATTGTAAAAGCTAAACCGACATCTCCCGGTCGCCGCCATGTAGTTCGCGTAGTTCACGCTGATCTGCATAAAGGTGCGCCTTACGCTCCTTTGCTGGAAAAGCAAAGCAAGAGCGGTGGTCGTAACAATAACGGTCGAATCACTACACGTCATATTGGTGGTGGTCACAAGCAGCATTATCGTCTAATTGACTTCAAGCGCAATAAAGATGGTATTCCTGCAAAGATCGAGCGTCTTGAGTACGATCCAAATCGTACTGCAAATATTGCTTTGGTTTTGTATGCCGATGGTGAGCGTCGCTACATCATTGCACCCAAGGGTGTAAGTGCTGGCGATGACATTATGTCGGGTGATGCATCACCAATTAAAGCAGGTAACACGTTGCCACTACGTAATATTCCAGTGGGTAGTGTGGTTCACTGTATTGAAATGAAGCCAGGCAAAGGTGCGCAGATTGCACGTAGTGCCGGTACTTCTGCTCAGTTAGTGGCACGTGACGGGCAATATGCCACGTTGCGTTTGCGTTCAGGTGAGATGCGCAAGATTTTATCAGAGTGTCGCGCCACATTGGGTGAAGTATCTAATAGTGAGCACAGTCTGCGTAAGTTAGGTAAGGCTGGCGCTTCGCGCTGGCGTGGTGTTCGTCCAACCGTTCGCGGTGTTGCGATGAACCCGGTTGATCACCCGCATGGTGGTGGTGAAGGTCGTACTTCTGGTGGTCGTCACCCGGTATCTCCATGGGGTATGCCAACCAAGGGTTATAAGACTCGTAAGAACAAGCGGACTAATAAGCTGATTGTTCGTAAGCGTAACGCCCGTTAAGCGTTATTCGATAGATTATAGAAAGCAAAAGACTATAGAGAGGAAGGTGCTGTGCCACGTTCACTAAAAAAAGGTCCATTTATTGATCTTCACTTGATGAAGAAAGTAGAGACCGCACTAGAAACTAACGATAAGCGTCCAATTAAAACCTGGTCGCGTCGTTCTATGATCTCTCCCGATATGGTTGGTCTGACAATCGCTGTTCATAACGGTCGTCAGCACGTACCGGTTTTTGTGACTGAAGATATGGTTGGTCATAAACTGGGTGAATTCGCTGCTACTCGCACTTATCGCGGTCACATCGCTGATAAGAAGTCGAAGCGCTAGGCTGGGTTTTTACAAAGGTAGAGAATGATGGAAGTTGCAGCAAAATTAACTGGCGCGCAAATATCTGCACAAAAAGTGCGGTTGGTTGCTGATCAGATTCGCGGCAAAGACGTTGAAGAGGCTCTGGATATTTTAGAGTTCAGTAACAAGAAAGCAGCGGATATTGTTAAAAAAGTTTTGAATTCTGCTATCGCCAATGCAGAGCATAACGAAGGTGCGGATGTTGATGAGTTAAAAGTATCCACCATCTTTGTTGATGAAGGTCGTACTTTGAAGCGTCTTCGTCCACGGGCAAAGGGTCGCGCGGATCGTATACTCAAGCGCGCTTGTCATGTCACAGTTAAAGTTAGCGATAGCGAAGACTAAGTAGGAGATGACCACATGGGTCAGAAAGTACACCCAACAGGCATACGTTTAGGCATTACTAAAGAGCATACTTCAATTTGGTATGCTGACGGTTCGGCTTATGCTAAAAACCTGATTAATGATCTTGAAGTTCGCGAGTACATTACTAAGCAGCTAGAAAGTGCTTCAGTAAGTCGCATAGTGATTGAGCGTCCAGCACAAACAGCGCGCATTACTATTCACACGGCTCGTCCAGGCATTATCATCGGTAAGAAAGGTGAAGATGTTGATAAGTTGCGTAAGCAGTTGACTCAGAAAATGGGCGTGCCTGTGCATATCAATATCGAAGAGATTCGTAAGCCTGATCTGGATGCCAAGTTGGTTGCCCAGAATGTGGCTGGCCAGCTGGAGCGTCGTGTAATGTTCCGTCGCGCGATGAAGCGTGTGGTTCAAAACGCAATGCGCCAAGGTGCTGAAGGTATCAAGATTCAGGTCAGTGGTCGTGTCGGTGGTGCTGAGATTGCGCGGACCGAGTGGTATCGCGAGGGTCGTGTACCGTTGCATACACTGCGTGCGGATATTGACTACTCTACTTATGAAGCGGCGACTACTTACGGCATCATTGGTGTCAAGGTGTGGATCTTCAAAGGTGAAGTTATCGGCGGGATTGAGCAGGTCGAGCCAAAAGGCAAAAAAGGCGCTGGCAACTGAGTCTAACGACGAAACGTTGCAGTACTAAAGATTTAGTTAAAAGAATTAAGGGTAAGGGTTCAGCAAATGCTACAACCTAAACGTACAAAATTTCGCAAGATGATGAAAGGCCGCAACTGCGGTTTGGCACATCGGGGCAGTAAAGTAAACTTCGGTGAATTTGCACTGAAGGCTACAGGTCGTGGACGTATTACTGCTCGTCAAATTGAATCGGCGCGTCGTGCCATGAGTCGTCACATTAAGCGTGGCGGTCAAATTTGGATTCGCGTGTTTCCAGACAAGCCTATTACCGGTAAGCCTTTAGAGGTTCGTCAAGGTAAGGGTAAGGGTAATGTTGAGTACTGGGTAGCCCAGATCAAGCCTGGCAAAATCTTGTACGAAGTGCAGGGTGTTAGCGAGGAATTGGCCCGCGAAGCGTTTGCTTTGGCGGCGGCTAAACTCCCGGTTGAAACCACATTTGTAAAACGGTCGGTAATGTAATGAAAGCGTCTGAATTGCGTGAAAAATCTGTAGATGAGCTGAATGTTGAGCTGCTGAAGCTGCGTGAAGATCAGTTTAAGCTGAATATGCAGAACGCTACGGGTCAGTTGGGTCAAACTCATCTGTTAAAAGAAACTCGTAAAGATATTGCACGGGTTAAAACTGTGCTGTCACAAAAGGCAGGTAACTAACAATGTCAGCAGAAAAACGTACTCGTACAGCCACTGGCAAAGTAGTCAGTGACAAGATGGATAAAACCATCACTGTACTGATCGAGCGTAAAGTAAAGCACCCGATCTACGGTAAATACATGATTCGTTCATCAAAGCTGCATGCTCATGATGAAAACAACGAATGCAAAATGGGTGATGTAGTCACCATTAGCGAAACTCGTCCACTTTCCAAGTTGAAAACCTGGAAGCTGGATAAGATTGAAGAGAGTGCCGCTCTGGTTTAATTCGCGCCTAATGCGCACCTGATAAAAATGTTTGTCAGGGCTCGATTGGAAGGTTTGGAGTAAAAGATGATTCAAACAGAATCGTATTTAGATGTTGCAGATAATAGCGGTGCACGCCGTGTTATGTGTATCAAAGTATTGGGCGGCTCACATCGTCGCTATGCGCGCGTTGGTGATTTGATCAAGGTTACCGTTAAGGAAGCCATTCCTCGCGGTAAAGTGAAAAAGGGTCAAGTAATGACTGCGGTTGTTGTTCGTACTAAAAAAGGTGTTCGTCGTGCAGACGGTTCCTTGATTAAGTTTGACGATAATGCGGCTGTAATTCTGAATGCCCAGAATGCGCCAATTGGTACTCGTATCTTTGGCCCAGTAACCCGCGAGTTGCGCGGTGAGAAATTCATGAAAATTATCTCTCTGGCTCCTGAAGTACTGTAATCAGTTATTCAGTTGAGAAGAGAAGCGAAGAGAGTTGGGGTTCAACATGCGTAAGATTAAGAAAGATGATGACATCATCGTCCTGGCTGGCAAAGACAAAGGTAAGCGCGGCAAGGTAGTCAATCTTGTTGGCGAGGATCGTTTGTTGGTTTCTGGTATCAATATGCTTAAGAAGCATCAAAAGCCAAATCCTCAGGCGAATGTTGCTGGTGGCATTATTGAAAAAGAAGCGCCGATTCAGATTTCAAATGTAGCAATTTTTAATTCTGCTACTTCGAAGGCGGATCGTGTAGGTTTTAAAATTGAAGGTGGTAAAAAAGTCCGCATCTTCAAATCTAACGGCGAACAGATCGACGCGTAAATCGTCCTTTCGTGGAAAGTAACAATTTACAGTGCCGACACAGAGCGAGCTGAGACAAGAAAATGGCTAATTTGAAAGAAGTTTACAACAACGAACTCCGCACCAAGCTAAAAGAAGAGCTGGGTCTGAGTAATATTATGGAAGTGCCCCGCTTAACTAAAATCACTCTCAATATGGGTGTTGGTGAAGCTTTAGGGGACAAGAAGATATTAGAAGCTGCTGTTAGCAATATGGAGCAGATCAGCGGACAGAAAGTCGTGGTAACCAAGGCGCGTAAATCAGTTGCAGCTTTTAAAGTGCGTGAAGGTTGGCCAATTGGTTGTAAGGTGACTTTGCGTGACGAGCGTATGTATGAGTTTTTAGATCGTTTGATCTCTATCTCCATTCCTCGGATTCGTGATTTTCGCGGTATTAGCCCCAAGTCATTTGATGGTCGTGGCAACTTCGCAATGGGTGTGACTGAGCAAATCATCTTCCCTGAAATAGATTACGACAAGATCGATAAGATTCGTGGTATGGATATTACTATCACCACGACTGCCCGGACCAATAAAGAAGGTCTGGCTTTGTTGAAAGCATTTAACTTCCCGTTTAAGGGATAAAGGCAAGGGTAATAGGTAAAAGTTATGGCAAAGAAATCAATGATTGCCCGCGAAGCAAAGCGAACTGCAACTGTTAAAAAATTTGCTGCTAAGCGTGCTGAGCTAAAAGCAATTATTAGCGATGTAAATGCTAGCGATGATGAGAAGTGGGCTGCGCAGATGAGTCTGCAAAAACTGCCACGTGATGCTAACCCCGTTCGTCAACAGCGTCGCTGTCAGGTAACGGGTCGTCCACACGGCGTTTATCGTAAGTTTGGTCTCTGTCGTAACAAGCTGCGCGAAGCTGCAATGCGTGGTGATGTACCTGGCCTGGTTAAAGCTAGTTGGTAAATACCGTTAAGGTATTACCGGTTGGTTTATTGACGAAAGTTTATTAAATAAAGTATTTGCAAGACCTGCAAAAGCTTTAGGAGCAAATATATGAGCATGCAAGATCCCGTAGCGGATATGCTAACCCGGATTCGTAACGCACAGATGGCTGGTAAAGCTACTGTTGTAATGCCGGCTTCAAAATTGAAGTCGTCTCTTGCTACTGTGTTACAAGATGAAGGCTTTATTGCCGGTTTCCATAACGAGTCAGTTGATGGCAAGCCTAGCTTGGTAATTGAGCTTAAGTATTATCAAGGTAAGCCGGTTATTGTTGAAATTGACCGTATTAGCCGTCCAGGGCTTCGTTCCTATGCGGGTAAAAATGATCTGCCTAAAGTACGCGGCGGATTGGGCGTGGCCATTGTTTCTACCTCCAAAGGTGTGATGACTGATCGCGCTGCACGTGCCGCTGGTATTGGTGGCGAAGTACTTTGTACCGTTTTCTAAAGAGCGGTCATTGCGACTGCCTTTTATTGAGAGTATGAGTTAAAGACTATGTCTAGAATAGCAAAAAGCCCAGTAGCCATTCCGGCGGGTATCCAGGTAAGCCTTGAAGGTCAACAACTGACTATTAAGGGTGCTAAGGAAACTTTGTCTTGGGGTGTGCACGAGAAGGTTGAAATTAAGCAAGAAGAGAATGAGTTACTGTTTTCTGGTCGTAATGATGAGAAGCAGGCTTGGGCTTTAGCTGGCACCACTCGCGCATTGGTTAACAATATGGTGATTGGCGTTACTACAGGTTTTGAGAAGAAGTTAGAGTTAGTTGGTGTTGGTTATCGTGTTAAAGCTGAAGGTAACACACTGAATCTATCTTTGGGTTTTTCTCACCCGGTGAATTACCCAGTGCCTGCAGGTGTTTCTGTTGAAACACCAACACAGACAGAAATTGTGTTAAAGGGTGCTGATAAGCAACAACTCGGTCAGATCGCGGCTGAAATTCGTGCCTTCCGTCCACCAGAGCCTTATAAAGGTAAGGGTGTTCGTTATGCAGGCGAGAATGTTCGTCGTAAAGAAGCTAAGAAGAAGTAATAGGTACTAGTATGAGCGACAAGAAAATATCAAGATTGCGTCGTGCTCGCCGTGCCCGCGCTAAGATGCGTCAGTTAGGCGTTAATCGCCTGAGTGTGCATCGTACTTCGCAGCACATCTACGCACAGATTTTAGGTCCCGAAGGTGACAAAGTATTAGCCAGTGCTTCTACGTTAGATAAAAGCCTACGTAGCGGCAGTACTGGTAATGCTGAAGCAGCTGCCAGTGTTGGCAAGTTGATTGCTGAGCGTGCTGTAGCTGCTGGCATCACTGATGTTGCTTTTGACCGTAGTGGTTTTAAATACCATGGCCGTATCAAGGCTCTGGCGGATGCTGCCCGTGAAGGCGGCCTTCAATTCTAAAGATCCAAAGTCAAGGTTTTTACAATGGCATTTAATGATTCGAAAAAACAGGATGATTCTGAAGGCTTGCAAGAGAAGCTGGTTCAGGTTAACCGTGTAGCAAAAGTGGTTAAAGGTGGTCGCATCTTTAGTTTTACTGCGCTGACAGTAGTTGGTGATGGTAATGGTAAAGTTGGATTCGGTCGCGGTAAGGCGCGTGAAGTTCCAATCGCTATTCAAAAAGCGATGGAAGCAGCACGTCGTAATATGATCGATGTTGATCTGAATGGTGACACTATTCAGTATCCGATCAAAGCCAACCATGGCGCTTCAAAAGTATATATGCAGCCTGCATCACAAGGTACTGGAGTAATTGCTGGTGGCGCGATGCGAGCAGTGTTGGAATTGGCGGGCGTTCATAACGTGTTGGCCAAGTGTTACGGCTCTACCAATCCGGTTAACGTTGTTCGCGCTACTTTTAATGCGCTGGAAAGCATGGCTTCCCCGGAACAAGTTGCTAACCGTCGCGGTAAGACTGTAGAAGAAATTTTAAATTAAGCAGTTAATCGTATTTACGACTGCTTGAACGCTTAAGGTTTTAGAAATGGCCAAGAAGACAATTAAAGTAACACAGGTTCGCAGCATTAATGGGCTTCAAAAAGGCCATAAAGCAACTGTTGCTGGCTTGGGGTTACGTCGCATTAATCATACTGTTGAAGTTGAAGATACACCTTCAACTCGCGGAATGATCAACCAAGTCAACTATTTAATTAGAGTTGAGGAATAATCATGACCGACGAATTACGTTTAAACACTCTGAGCCCGGCTCCAGGCCGTACGCACAGCTCCAAGCGTGTAGGTCGTGGTATTGGTAGCGGCTTAGGAAAAACAGGTGGCCGTGGTCACAAAGGTCAAAAATCTCGTAGCGGCGGACGTGTACGTCCCGGTTTCGAGGGTGGCCAAATGCCAATGCAGAAGCGCTTGCCGAAGTATGGTTTTAGTTCACGCATCTCTCGCGTTACTGCACAGATTCGTACCAGTGAGCTAGCAGCAGTTGCTGATGGCGTTATTGATCTGGATGCGTTAAAGCGTGCCGACTTAGTGGGTACTCATATTGAGCGCGCTAAAATCTTTTTATCAGGCGAGGTTACTACAGCTGTAACCATCAAGGGTTTGGGTGTGACTAAAGGCGCACGTGAAGCAATTGAGAAAGCTGGCGGTAAGGTTGAAGAGTAAATGAATACAGGGCTGCTACCCGGCGGAAAGCAATCTGGATTAGGCGAGCTTATGGCTCGCCTTCGTTTTGTTCTTATTGCCATAATTATTTATCGAATTGGTACACATATTCCCGTGCCGGGGATAAATCCGGACCAAATTGCAGCGATGTTTAACCAGAACCAGGGTACGGTTCTTGGTTTGTTTAATATGTTTTCTGGTGGTGCACTGGAACGTATGAGTATTCTGGCATTGGGTATCATGCCGTATATTTCATCGTCTATTATCATGCAGCTAATGTCTTCTGTTAGTCCGCAGCTGGAAGCATTAAAGAAAGAAGGTGAGTCTGGTCGTCGCAAGATTAGCCAGTACACTCGTTACCTGACGGTTATTTTGGCAACTGTGCAGGGTACCGGCATGGTAGTTGGCTTGGCCAACTCCGGTATGGCATACAATATGGGGTTGTCTTTTTACTTTATTGCGGTTGTATCACTGGTCACAGGTGCAGTATTTATGATGTGGCTGGGTGAGCAAATTACTGAGCGCGGTATTGGTAATGGTATTTCGCTGCTGATTTTTGCCGGTATTGTTGCAGGTTTGCCGGCGGCAATCGGGCAATCATTAGAGCAGGCCCGTCAGGGTGAAATCAATATTTTGGTATTGCTATTGATTTTGGCATTGGCCATAGCAGTGATTTACTTTGTAGTGTTTATTGAGCGTGGTCAGCGTCGAGTGACGGTGAATTATGCCAAGCGGCAGCAAGGTAACCGCATGATGCAAGGGCAGAAAAGCCACTTGCCAATGAAAGTAAATATGGCCGGTGTAATACCTGCGATCTTTGCTAGCTCATTACTATTATTTCCAGCTTCGATTGCGCAGTGGTTTGGGCAAGGTGAAGGGATGGAATGGTTACAAGAAATGTCATTGGCGATTGGTCCTGGCCAGCCATTAAATATTTTATTGTTTACCATCTTGATTGTATTTTTCTGTTTCTTCTATACGGCGTTGATGTTCAACCCGAAAGAAATGGCAGATAACCTGAAGCGTTCAGGTGCATTTTTACCAGGTATTCGTCCGGGTGATCAGACGGCGAATTATTTGGATGGCGTTATGACTCGCTTGACTATGTTCGGCGCACTGTATATCGCTTTAGTTTGTTTATTGCCACAGTTTTTGGTGGTGATGTGGAATGTCCCCTTCTATTTGGGCGGTACATCTCTGTTAATCGTAGTGGTCGTGGTTATGGACTTTATGTCGCAAGTTCAGTCACATCTTATGTCTCATCAGTATGAAGGCATGATGAAAAAGGCTAACCTTAAAGGCTACGGTAAAGGTCGCGGCGGTTAAGTCAGCGATTAAAAGTTTTAGTAATGTTTTATGGTTGTTTTCAGTGTTTGAACTCAGTGATAAAACCGGTTTTATTGTTTAGGTGAAGTGATATGAAAGTTCGTGCTTCTGTAAAGAAAATCTGTCGTAACTGTAAGGTTGTACGCCGTAATGGTGTTGTTCGTGTTATCTGTAACACTGAGCCACGTCATAAGCAGCGTCAAGGTTAAGTTCAGACGATAACGATCAGGTTGATTTTTAATTGATCTGGCGCTAAACTGTCGCGCCTTTTGACAGGGTGGTTGTTTTTAGGGCTCTTATCAGCGTATTTGTAATAAGAACTACTAAGGTAACCGAGCTGTAGTGGCAGTTCAGAGTGAGTCCAGGGTCGGGTTAATGAGTAAGTAACTGATTAACTTGTAACATCAGATCCTAGGGTAAACCAACAAAATTGGAGTAATTTAAATGGCTCGTATAGCTGGTGTCAACATTCCCGATCATAAGCATGCGGTAATATCGTTGACCTATATTTACGGTATTGGCCGTCCCACTGCCAAGCAGATTTGTGCTGCTTCAGGTGTTGCTGAAGATACTAAGATTAGTACATTGTCAGAAGAAGAGTTAGACGTGTTACGTGCTGAAGTTGGCAAGTTACAGGTTGAAGGTGACCTTCGTCGTGAAGTGTCTATGAACATAAAGCGTTTGTTAGATTTAGGTTGTTTTCGTGGCTTACGCCATCGTAAAAACTTACCTTTACGTGGTCAGCGTACCAAAACAAATGCCCGGACTCGTAAAGGTCCACGCAAGCCGATTCGTAAGTAAACATTACTTGCAGCGGTACTAGTGTAGCTACATCACTTTTGTAGCGATGATATTAGAGTAGGAAGAAGATGGCTAAAGACAAAAAGCCGGCCCGTAAAAAGGTCAAAAAGACAGTTGTGGATGGCATTGCGCATATCCACGCTTCTTTTAACAACACCATTGTTACCATCACCGATCGTCAGGGTAATGCCCTTAGTTGGGCAACTGCTGGTGGTTCTGGTTTCCGCGGTTCACGTAAAAGTACACCGTTTGCAGCTCAGGTTGCAGCCGAGCGTGCGGGTGTGGCAGCGCAAGAATACGGTTTAAAGAATCTCGACGTTGAAGTAAAGGGCCCTGGTCCTGGTCGTGAATCAGCTGTTCGTGCACTGAATAACTGTGGCTACAAGATTGGTAGCATTAATGACGTTACGCCGATTCCACATAACGGTTGTCGTCCTCCCAAGAAACGTCGCGTTTAATTTAAGAATACAGGAAAAAAGCTATGGCTCGCTATTTAGGCCCAACTTGTAAACTGTCCAGAAGAGAAGGTACAGACCTGTTCTTAAAGAGCGGTGTTCGTCCTCTGGACTCAAAATGTAAAGCTGAAACTGCCCCGGTGTTCATGGCGCTCGCCGTGGCCGTTTATCGGATTACGGTGTTCAGCTACGTGAAAAGCAAAAAGTTCGTCGTATCTACGGCATTCTCGAAAAGCAATTCCGTAATTATTATAAAGAAGCAGCTCGCCTTAAAGGCGCAACGGGTGAAAACTTGTTGCAGCTTTTGGAAAGCCGTTTGGATAATGTTGTCTATCGTATGGGCTTTGGCTCAACCCGTGCTGAGGCGCGTCAGTTGGTATCGCACAAGTCAATTTTGGTCAATGATAAATTGGTTAACATTGCCTCTTATCAAGTCCAGGCAGGCGATAAAGTATCAGTGCGTGAAAAGGCCAAAACTCAGTTGCGTGTTAAGCACTCAATCGAGCTGGCATCACAACGCGGTGATCTGCAGTGGATTGAAGTGAACTCTGGCAATATGGAAGGTACATATAAAGCAAAGCCAGATCGTGCTGACTTATCTTCTGAGATTAATGAAAACTTGATTGTTGAATTGTACTCCAAGTAATCGCTAACGATTACTTGAGCCATTCACCAATCCGAAAGACTATTACTACACAGGTGCCCCTATGCAGAGTGCAGTGAACGAATTTTTAACGCCACGCGTTATTGATGTAGACGAAGTAAACCCAACCCGCGCGAAAGTGACTTTAGAGCCTTTAGAGCGTGGTTTCGGCCATACTTTGGGTAACGCCTTGCGTCGTATTCTGTTGTCATCTATGCCCGGCTGTGCCGTGACTGAAGTTGAGATTGATGGCGTTTTACATGAATACAGTGCCATCGAAGGTGTGCAGGAAGATGTAATTGAAATCTTGCTTAACCTGAAAGGTGTTTCAATCTTGATGCACGGAAAAGACGAAGCCGTATTAACTTTGAGTAAAACCGGCTCCGGTCCTGTGACCGCTGGCGATATTCAAGTTGATCAGGATATTGAGATTGCCAACCCTGAACATGTTATTGCTAATTTAAATGAAGCCGGTTCATTGAATATGCGTTTAACCATTGCTCGTGGTCGCGGCTATGTACCTGCCGATGCTCGCAACAGTGATGAAGACGAAACCCGTAGTATTGGTCGCCTTCAATTAGATGCTTCTTTCAGCCCGGTGCATCGCGTTGCTTATGTTGTAGAAAGCGCTCGTGTTGAACAGCGTACCGATTTGGATAAGCTGGTTTTAGATCTTGAAACCAATGGGACTATCGATCCTGAAGAAGCTATCCGACGTGCAGCGACCATTTTACAGCAGCAGTTGTCAGTGTTTGTTGATCTTGAGAGTGAAAAAGAAGCTGCCCCTGTAGTAGAGGAAGATCAAGTCGATCCAATTCTGTTGCGTCCAGTTGATGATCTTGAGTTAACAGTTCGCTCTGCTAACTGTTTGAAAGCGGAAAATATTTACTACATTGGTGACCTTGTTCAGCGCACTGAAGTTGAATTGCTGAAAACGCCTAACTTAGGTAAGAAGTCACTGACCGAAATCAAAGACGTGTTAGCTTCGCGTGGTTTGTCTCTGGGTTTACGTCTGGACAACTGGCCGCCATCAAGCTTGAAGAATGACGATAAAGTCCTTGCTTCATAAGTAACGTTTTACAAGATTATTTTGGGCGGTTTGCGCCCTAGCAAAAAATAGGAAATAGAGTCATGCGTCATCGTCATAGTGGCCGCCAACTAAACCGTAATAGCTCACATCGTAAAGCGATGTTTCGCAACATGGTAAATTCATTAGTTGAGCACGAGCTGATTAAAACTACTTTACCTAAAGCTAAAGAGCTGCGTCGCTTTGCTGAGCCGCTAATTACTTTAAGTAAGAATGATTCCGTAGCTAATCGTCGGTTGGCGTTTGATCGCACCCGTGATAAAGCTGTTGTTGGCAAATTGTTTACTGATCTTGGTCCTCGTTACCAAGAGCGTCCAGGAGGCTATATCCGCATTTTGAAAGCGGGTTTCCGTACTGGCGATAAAGCACCAATGGCTTACGTAGAATTGGTTGATCGTCCTGAAGTGGATGATGTTTTTGAAGCAGATGAAGATTAAGATTTAGCCTTCAGGCGGTCTTAATCTGATAAAAAGCCGAGCTAAATGCTCGGCTTTTTATTGGCTTCTATTTTTTTCTATAAAGAGAAAATATTAGTCGCAGCGGCATGCGCTTTAATCAGATCACCATCTTCGGCCACTATAAAACCTTTGGCTACAGCGTCGTCAGTCGCGTTATTTACAGCGCGGATATAAGCTTCATTATCAGCGTATAGAGAGGATAAAGTGCTGCTATTAAATAACTGGGTAGTACCAAATAATCTACAAAAGCTACTACCATCCTGACCGGTCCCGGAAAAGATCGCTATCGGCGCGTCTACATAAGGGCTGCGAATACCGCCTTTTACATTACCCAGAGTATCGAATAAGAAATTATTATCATCAATAGTGGCTAACCGGTCAGCTGACGGGGGTACAGTGCCATCAATTATCCATTGATTGAGAGCTGAAAATGCGGCCTTGGTAATAAAGTGCTGCGGACCAGCGTTAACCGGTTTGGCGCAGTCTAAAAAGCCAGGAACTGGTGAGCTGTTTTCGATAACGGCAGCGATAGCCGGGTTGTTGCCAATATCTAAAAAGCCAGTGACCGCAGTGTATAGGTCTGCGTGAGCTGTCCCCGCTGCTTCCCAAAGTCGAAAGCTGTCGCTGTCGTTTTGTCTGTTATTGAAAGAGCCGAGTAAAAAAATATCAGTTTCTGTTTGTAGCATTAGCACTGGCTTGTTTAAGTCCTCGCGAATATATACCGCATCCGGAGTGGGAATATCTGCTTGAGGAGATTGTGATAACGCGGCACTGCCACCCAGCCGGCTATGAATAAAGAATCCATCATAAACATCGTAAGTATTGCCGAAACTATTGGCGTACGTCATTAACCGATGGGCGGACTGAGATTCGCCGGCGGCTATTAGCCGCTGTGGGTTTAAACGACCTAAGGGGGCGATGGCTTTCGGGTGTTTTATTGCCTGCGCGATTTGTGCATAAATATCGTAAGAGAAACTATCGCCGGGGTGGATAAGGTCGCCATAGCGAGAGGCATTGTTGTCTTTTAAATGGTTAATGCCAACAGCTTGCGAGGATGCCGCCACCCAGGCATAGCCGCGACGGATAAATTCAGTGTGCGCCAAGCCCCATTCTGGAGCGGACTCAAAGCCAGCACTGACATTGGGCCATTCCACCACTACCGTGCCATTAAAATCTGCAGGACTGATAGGGCGATACACTATAATGCGGGTGGTAAATGCGGCTTGATCAGCTGCCTCTACTTGCCATTCTCCACTGGGGTGAAGCTCGTTGACATTGCGATAGCTGTTGGCTGTACCGGAAATAAAATACTCCGCTTGTTCGTAGCCAACAGACTCTAAACTAAAGAATGTACTAACTAAGGTAGGGGTGCCTGTTATTGGCCCTTCAATCGTGGCAGTTGCTGGTTCTTCTACATCTTTACTGTGGTGACGGTTGCAGCCGCTGATGATTGCCATATTAATGCTCATCAAGCCCAGTAAGAGAAGCAAGAAATGCTTTTTCATTATTATTACCTCGCGGAATCGGAGTGCATTTTCTGTAGGTATGCATTGTTATTGTTTGGGTAATTGCTTTGGTAAAGGTTAACACCGGGAGTCGGGTGCTGAATAATTATCATTGGTTAATAATTGAGCTTATTACTTCTCGAGGCGGTATAAAAGCCAAAAACTTCCCCGTAAGTCAGGGTGTTAATAGCCGCGTTTGAGATCGACAATATTCAATAATTTATCGCCCTGGAGATAGCGTCGTAAGTTTTCTTGATACAAAAGAAAGTTTCGCTGAATCGCGGATTTGGAAAACCCGGCAACATGGGGAGTGATAATCACATTATCCATTTGCCAGAGCGGGTGGTCTGAGGGAAGTGGTTCGGGTTCGGTAACATCCAGACCGACGCCTGCTAATTGGTGGGATGTTAGCGCCTTGGTCAGTGCGGTGAGGTCAGTAGTTTTCCCGCGCCCGACTGAAATGTAATAGCTACCAGGCTTGAGTGCTGCCAAGAACTCAGCGTTGATTACATTTTCAGTTGCGCGCGTGTAAGGAAGAGCATTGATAACAACGTCAGCTTGTTCAGCCAGCTTAAGCATCTCGTCAGCCAAGCCAACATAATCGACATACTCTGGTCCTTTGCGACTGGAGTTGCGGGTGGCAATGACTCTCATCCCAAGACCGTGTGCACGCTTGGCTACTTCGGTACCAATGCCTCCCAAGCCTAAAACGAGTAAAGTTTTTTGATTGATGTCGGTGCTGGTGAGTTGTGTGGGGCGTTGCCATGTTTGTTGCATTTGTTGGCGCTGGTATAAAGGTAGTTGGCGTGTCAGTGATAGCATCATCGCGATGGCGTGTTCGGCGATCACTGGAGACGCCATATGTTGGGCGTTGGTGAGAATAAAATCCTGTTGGGTAATGCCGGTGGTGCTGGTGCATTTTTCTGCGCCTGCGCTGAATTGTTGGATCCACACCAGTTTAGGTAGCAAGGATAATAATTGCTGATTGCACCAGCCAAATACAACATCAGCTTGCTGTAGATAGGCAGGTGGTTTTTCCTGTGCTGACGGTTGGTAAGTACTGAGTGGAATGTCACCAGCGATTTGTTGCAATGCGGTGACCAAGGGAGTGGACATGGCTGCAAATTCTGGTGGTACTACCACCACAATGTGATTAGGTTTTTGCCAGCGTGGGTGTTCGCGACTGGCGGTGTTATGTTCTTGCAGTCGCAATGTCGCAATCATTTGCTGTGCTGCTGCTGACGGTTTAGTTAGATCTGAATCGGGGTTTGATGCTAAGCAAAGGTGCATGCTTAGCAGCAGTACCAGTGTGAGGCAGAAGCGTAAAAACATAGCTAACTCCAAAAAAATCGGTTATTTAAGCATAGGCTTTAAAAAGCGTCCGGTGTGTGATTGTTTGTTTTTGGCGATTTGCTCGGGCGTGCCGGTGGCAATAATCTGGCCGCCGCCACTACCACCTTCGGGGCCAAGATCGACAACCCAGTCTGCAGTTTTAATCACATCCAGATTATGTTCGATAACGACAATGGTGTTGCCGTGATCGCGTAGGCGATGTAAAACATTCAGTAATTGTTGTATATCATGAAAGTGTAAACCGGTGGTAGGTTCATCCAAAATATACAGTGTTTTACCTGTGTCGCGTTTGGAAAGCTCTTTGGATAATTTTACTCGCTGCGCTTCACCGCCGGATAAAGTAGTAGCAGCTTGGCCTAGACGAATATAAGACAGACCGACATCCATCAGCGTCTGCAGTTTTTTTGCAATTGAAGGAATATTTTCAAAAAAACTGTTGGCATCTTCGATAGTCATATCCAGTACTTCGTGGATGCTTTTGCCTTTATAGCGTATCTCCAGTGTTTCACGATTGTAGCGCTTGCCTTTACAGATATCACAGGGTACATAAATGTCAGGTAAAAAGTGCATTTCAACCTTGGTGACACCATCGCCCTGACAGGCTTCGCAGCGGCCACCCTTAACATTAAAGCTAAAGCGACCGGGTTTGTAACCGCGCGAACGTGCTTCGTGGGTGCCTGCAAACAATTCACGCACCGGGGTAAAAATACCAGTGTAGGTAGCGGGATTTGAGCGCGGTGTGCGACCGATAGGGCTTTGATCAATGTCGATGCATTTATCGACTAACTCAAGGCCGCTTATGTCCTCATAGGGTGAGGGCGTTAAAGTGGAGGCGCCATTTAATTCAGTAGCGGCTAGTGGATATAGAGTGCCGTTAATGAGTGTGGATTTTCCTGAGCCGGACACACCGGTAATGCAGGTCATTATTCCCAGCGGAATTTTGAGCGTCACGTTTTGCAAATTATTGCCGGTGGCGCCGCTGAGAACCAATTGTTTTTCAGTATCGAAAGCCGTGCGATTGGCGGGTATGGGGATAGACTTTTTCCCCGATAAATACTGCCCGGTTAAAGAGTCTTTAGACTTAATAATATCTTGATAGCTGCCCTCTGCGACCACCCGGCCACCGTGAATGCCGGCACCTGGGCCGATATCAATAATGTGGTCAGCTAAGCGGATAGCTTCTTCATCGTGTTCCACCACAATAACAGTGTTGCCAAGATCACGTAAATGATTAAGGGTTTTGAGTAAACGTTCGTTGTCGCGTTGATGCAAACCGATCGAGGGTTCATCAAGTATATACATCACGCCAACCAAGCCTGCGCCAATCTGGCTGGCTAAACGGATACGCTGGGCTTCGCCGCCGGAAAGAGTTTCTGCGCTGCGGTTAAGTGTCAGGTAATTTAATCCCACGTCGACTAAAAAGGTAAAGCGGTCGCGTAATTCTTTTAATATTTTTTCAGCGATCTTTCCCTTGCTGCCAGTGAGTTTTAATTTTTCAAAATAGTGCAGGGCCTCGCCAACAGGCATAGCGACGATAGAAGGGAGGTCCCGATTTTTTATAAATACATGCCGTGCCTCGCGCTTCAGGCGTGTACCTACACAGTCGGGACAGGGCTGTGTGCTTAAAAATTTAGCCAGGTCCTCGCGTACCATTTGTGAGTCAGTATCACGATAGCGTCGCTCCATATTAGGCATAATGCCTTCAAATTTATGGGTGCGCTGAAAAACATCGCCACGATCATTAACATAGCTGAAGTTTATTTTTTCATTTCCGGACCCCTGCAAAATTATTTTCTGATGCTTTTTACTGAGCTTGTTGAACGGTTTGTCGATTTCGAATTGGTAGTGCTCAGCGAGTGACTTCAGCATATGAAAATAATAGACGCTGCGTCTATCCCAACCACGAATAGCGCCTTCGGCTAAACTGGATTCAGGGTGTAGTACTACTCGGGATTGATCAAAAAAAGATTTTACTCCTAAACCATCACAGCCTTCACAAGCACCTGCGGGGTTGTTAAAAGAAAATAGGCGAGGCTCTAGTTCGCTTATGCTGTAGCCGCACGTAGGACAGGCAAACAACGCAGAAAACACGATGTCACCGTGTTCGCCATCCATATAGCTAATGGTCGCGGTGCCGCTAGTTAATTCGATGGCGGTTTCAAAGGATTCAGCCAAGCGCAGTTTTAAATCTTCTCTGACTTTAAATCGATCGATTACAACTTCAATAGAATGTTTTTTATTTTTTTCCAATTCCGGAACATCGTCCAGATCCACCACTGTGCCGTTGATGCGCGCCCTGACAAAACCGTTAGCGCGCAATTGTTCAAATACATGCAAATGCTCACCTTTGCGTTCTTTCACAATCGGCGCTAGCAGCATGAGTTTGCTGCCTTCGGGTAATGCCATTACTGCATCGACCATTTGACTAATGGTTTGGGCTTCCAGTTTGATGCCGTGGTCAGGGCAGCGGGGTTCGCCGACACGGGCATAGAGCAGGCGTAAATAATCGTAAATTTCAGTGATTGTGCCAACGGTGGAGCGAGGGTTGTGGGAGGTGGATTTTTGCTCAATAGATATTGCCGGTGATAAGCCCTCGATGTGGTCAATATCAGGCTTTTCCATCATCGACAAAAATTGGCGTGCATAGGTGGATAGCGATTCTACATAACGACGCTGCCCTTCGGCATACAAGGTATCGAATGCCAGCGAAGATTTTCCGGAGCCGGATAGGCCGGTAATGACTACCAGCTTGTCTCGAGGGATATCGAGGTCTATGTTTTTAAGGTTGTGGGTGCGTGCACCCCTGACCAGAATGGTATCCATTTATGTGTTCCTAATTACAGCTGTAGGCAATGCCGCCCCTGCAACGGGCGCAGCGAAACAGAGTATTATAATTGGCTGAGCGGACAGTAGGCAAAGTGCTTGTCATTTATTTTCTTACGTTAATACTGCCTAAGTGGTTTATTGGTCGTAGGTTTGATTGTAAGCGTTGGTGAAAGTACTTTGTCGGCTAGCCTTGTTTGGGTTCACGCGGTATAGTTCAGTCACTTAGCTGTAACTAAAATATTGTATGAACTCTGGAGATCACCATGGCCCGCGGCGTGAATAAAGTCATCTTAATTGGCAACCTGGGGAATGACCCCGAACAAAAGTCCATGCCCAATGGCAATGCGGTTACCAATATTACGGTGGCGACATCAGAAAGCTGGAAAGACAAGCAGACCGGGCAGCAGCAAGAGCGAACCGAGTGGCATAGAGTGGTGTTTTTCAATCGTTTGGCGGAAATTGCTGGTCAGTATTTGAGCAAGGGGTCCAAGGTTTATTTAGAGGGTTCTTTACGGACTCGTAAGTGGCAGGATCAGAGCGGTAATGACCGTTATACGACTGAAATTGTCGCCAATGAAATGCAAATGCTGGATAGTCGTGGTGCCGGGCAGCAAGCTGGCGGTTACCAGAGTGAAGGTTATTCAGCACCTCAACAGCAGGCACCTCAACAAGCCCGCAGCAAGCGCCCCAGCAGTCACGTCAACAGCCCCGCCCCAGCAAGCCGCAGCACCGGCCGGTAATTTTGATGACTTTGACGACGATATCCCGTTTTAGGCCCAATCAACTACGCGGTGCCGAATAAGTGAAAGTTCTTATCATTGCTCTGGATGGCCAGATACGCGATGCGTTGGAGGCTCAGCTGGCTATTCGTCAGCGCCCTTTTCTATCAGTGGGCGCTGAGTGGCTTAACTCCGATACTAGTGAGCAAATAAAACCACAGTTGAATATTCCCGCTGATATTGGTGTAGTGGTGAATGCGTTAAGCCTTGAGAGTTTGCAGCAGCAGGCCTCCGAGAGTTTGATCGATTCTTTGGCTATGTTGGCGCAGGCCTGCGACCGTGCTGTCATTCCTGTAATTTCTTTGTCTACTAGTCAAGTATTTGATGGCATCGATGGAGGGCGTAACCGTGAAAAGGATGAAGTGGTGCCCGCTAGTCGGGAGGGTGCACTACTGGCGCGGATGGAAGAGTTACTCCGGGGCAGTTGCTCCCGTCATATCATTCTACGAACTGGCCCTTTGTTTAGTAGTAGGGAAGATAATTTATTGACGACTTTGTTGGATAGATTTAAGGCGCAGGAAAGCCTTACTTTATCCAGTACTGGTAAAAGTTGCCCGTTGCATGCCAAGGATTTAGCCCGAGTTATTTCGGGGTTAATTGATCAGCTGAGTTGCGGTTGTAATGCATGGGGAACCTACCATTATTGCAGTTCAGATCCGGTGAGCAGCTATCAATTTGCTGAAACAGTGTTGGCTGTGGTTTCGCAATATACGCAAGCTAATGAGCAGTTATTACAGCTTGAATCAGTCGATACTGCTGATACTGACTGGCCTAGGCCTTGATGAATTGTGATAAAATTCGTAATACCTTTGGTATAAAACAATTACCCTGGCGTGCGTTTGTGGTGCCCACGGTGAAAAAAATATTTGAAAATAAAACGGTGGATAGCCATGTCGGCAAGGATACAGTGAATGAGTAGTGTGAGTAGTGACAGGCAAATGTTGAATGTTGCCGTGCTTACCGTTTCCGATACGCGTTCAGAGGCGAATGATACATCGGGGCAGTTTTTGGTTGATAGTTTGCTGCAGGAAGGTCATCACTTAGCCGATAAAACAATCGTTATAGATGATGTTTATTTGATTAGAGCCGTGGTATCGAAGTGGATTGCTGATACTCAGGTGCAGGCAATTCTGATCACAGGCGGTACCGGTTTCACCGGGAGGGATTCCACACCGGAAGCTGTCAGTGTGTTGTTTGATAAAACAATTGATGGCTTTGGCGAGTTATTTCGCTTTCTGTCCTATGACGAGATTGGCACATCCACGGTGCAATCTCGAGCTATTGCTGGTCTGGCTAATGAAACGGTCATTTTTTGTATGCCGGGCTCCACCAGCGCGTGTCAAACAGCGTGGGGGAAAATTATTCGCGAACAGTTGGATAGCAGTCATCGTCCCTGTAATTTTGTTGGGGTGTTAAAAACCCGTGCTGAACAACAAACGCAAGGCTAGTTTTGAATGACTACTTCGCCGTTAATGCCAGTTGAAGAAGCGCTCACTAAAATCATTGCGTCGGCGCAGCCGCTAGCAGAGTTTGAATCAGTATCGCTATTGTTGGCATTGGGTAGGGTGTTGGCTGAAGATCAGCGTTCAACTATTGATGTGCCTCCTTGTGATAACAGTGCAATGGACGGTTACGCCTTTTGTTTTAAAGATATCGCTGCCAGTGGCACCGCACGAAATAGCAGTAATGAGAGCCGTGAGTTGGTGGTGAGTCAGCGCATTGCTGCCGGAGCGATTGGTAAACCGTTAAAAGCAGGCACAGCAGCACGTATTTTTACCGGTGCGGCAATTCCTGAAGGTGCGGACACAGTAGTCATGCAGGAGGATACCAACGCTTTTGGCGAAGCGATCCGCATTATCGACACTGTTAAATTTGGACAGCATGTGCGGCCCAAAGGGCAAGATATACGTGCTGGTGGCTTGGTGATGGCTAAAGGTCGGCGCTTACAGCCGCAGGATATAGGCTTGCTGGCCTCCATTGGTATGACTTCGGTTAAGGTGTATCGTCAATTAAAAGTGGCTGTGTTATCGACTGGTGATGAGTTGGTGGAGCCGGGGCAAACTTTAGCTGAAGGTCAGATCTATAACTCTAATCGCTATACGTTGACGGCATTATTAACCGCGATGGGTTGTGAGGTGCTGGATGGCGGCATTGTTGCAGATGATTTCGAGCGTACTTGCCAGCAGTTAAAACAGTTATCCAGTCAGGCCGATGTGATTATTTCATCCGGCGGAGTGTCGGTGGGTGAAGAGGATCATGTAAAAGCCGCAGTAGAATCCCTAGGTGAATTGGCTTTGTGGAAACTTAATATCAAGCCCGGTAAGCCGTTGGCATTTGGGACGGTAAATGGCACGCCATTTTTTGGCCTGCCGGGTAACCCATCTTCGGTGTTTGTTACTTTTTGTTTACTAGCTAAGCCTTACCTGTTGGCGGCTATGGGCAGGCTGAAGTAACGCCTGCATATGCCAATGCCGAAGCGGGTTTTGAATGGAATCGAGCGGGTGGGCGTCAGGAGTATTTGCGGGCGAATGTTAAGGACGGTGTTGCGCAATTGTATTCAAACCAAAGTTCAGGGGTGCTGGCATCAGTTAGCTGGGCCAATGCGCTGGTGGTGTTGCCACCGCAAATGACTATTGCTAAAGGTGATGTGGTGCAAGTAATTATGTTAAGTGACTTGGTGACCTGAACGATTAGCGGTTGGCACAAAAAAAGCCCGTTTTTGCGGGCTTTTTTTAATGATGACTGCCAGGGCTGGTCTTATCAGTTATCAAATTTTTGAAATACCAAGCTGGCGTTGGTGCCGCCGAAACCGAAGCTATTGGACATTGCCCGGGTAATGGTTACATTATCCTGCCGCTCGCGCACGATGTTAAGTGATGCTGCTTCAGGATCGAGGTTTTCGATATTGGCTGAAGCGCAGACAAAATTGTTTTCCATCATCAATAAAGAATAAATTGCCTCCTGTACACCAGTGGCGCCCAAGGAGTGGCCGCTTAGTGATTTGGTCGAGCTGATCATCGGTGAGTTGTCGCCAAAGGCCTGGACGATAGCTTTAAGCTCCTGAATGTCACCGGCTGGGGTAGATGTGCCGTGAGAATTGATGTAATCCAAGGGGCCATCCACGGTGGCCAACGCTTGCGCCATGCAGCGAACGGCACCTTCGCCACTAGGGGCGACCATGTCGTAACCATCTGAAGTGGCGCCATAGCCGACCACTTCGGCATAAATTTTGGCGCCGCGCGCTTTGGCATGTTCCAGTTCTTCCAATACCACCATGCCGCCGCCACCGGAAATCACAAAACCATCGCGGTCGGCATCATAGGCGCGGGAGGCTTTTTCGGGAGTGTCATTGTATTTTGTTGATAGTGCACCCATCGCATCGAAAAGGCAGCTTAAAGTCCAGTGTTCTTCTTCTCCGCCGCCAGCAAATACAACGTCTTGCTTGCCTAATTGGATTTGCTCCATGGCGTTACCAATACAGTGAGCACTGGTAGCACATGCTGAAGAGATTGAATAATTAACGCCTTTAATTTTAAAGGGAGTGGCTAGACAGGCTGATACCGTGCTGCCCATAGTTTGAGTGACGCGGTAGGGGCCAACACGCTTGATGCCGCGCTCGCGTAAAATATCGGCTGACTCGATAAGATTGGCTGAAGATGCACCGCCAGATCCTGCGATAATGCCAGTACGGGGATTGGATATTTGCTCCTCAGATAATCCCGAGTCGTTCACAGCTTGCTGCATGGCGATATAGGCATAGGCTGCCGCATCACCCATAAAGCGCAATTGCTTGCGGTCAATATGCTCCTTGAAGTCAATATCAATAGTGCCGGCAATATGGCTGCGCATGCCTCTTTCTTTATAGTCTTCACGATATCGAATACCGGATTTACCATGCTTTAAGGAATCAAGCACAGCAGGGATATCGTTGCCGATGCAGGAAACAATGCCAAGACCAGTGATAACAACGCGCTTCATGTAATACCTCGTAATGTCCAGACCATTCGCAGGGTGGTGGTGGCCGACTTAATGTTAAATCTTTGCAGACGGTTTTGCCGTGCTATTTTAGAAGTTCATATTATCAGGTTGAAACAATCCAACCCGAAGATCCTTTGCGGTATAGATGGTGCGACCATCGACCGATACTGTGCCATCAGCGATTCCCATCACCAGTTTGCGTTCTATGACGCGCTTTAGATCAAGTTGGTAAGTGACTTTGCTGGCCGTAGGTAAAATCTGGCCGGTAAACTTAACTTCGCCAGAACCTAAAGCCCGCCCCATACCTTCGTTACCGCGCCAGCTTAAAAAGAAGCCGACTAGCTGCCACATTGCATCCAGCCCTAAGCAGCCAGGCATTACCGGGTCGCCTTTGAAGTGGCAATCAAAAAACCACAGTGATGGATTGATATCTAGCTCGGCAATTATTTCACCTTTACCGTTGGCGCCACCTTCACTGGAAATATGGGTTATTCTGTCCATCATCAACATATTGTTGCTCGGTAATCGAGCAAAGCCGTCACCGAGTAGGGTGCCATTGCCTGAGGCAATTAAATCTTCTTTGGTGAATGAGTGTTTGTCGTGGGCTGACATAAAGGCGTCCAGTAGATAGAAAAATTACCCTGCTGAGGGCGAAAAGCCGACATTGTAATCGATGGCAGCGTCGCAAGCCAATAATTGCCACTATTAAGGTGTTGATTGTACTGGGAATATTGTTGTTCATATTATAGGATTGCAGCAGTATCACAGAATAATAAATTATCTGAAGCGATTTTATATAGGTAAAAAAGTGTTGATTTAATTGTGTGGTAGCACCTGCCTGTCAATATCTGACTTATGCAAGACTGCTATCGCCACTAAATTATCGAGCTGAACCAATAAGGAAAAATAAATGTTAATACCTGTTGTCCTTTCGGGCGGAGTTGGCAGCCGTTTGTGGCCGTTATCGCGAGAATTGAATCCCAAGCAGTTTCTGCCTTTAGCTGGTGATTTGAGTATGTTAGCGGAAACCCTGCAACGGTCGGCAGGCTTGGAGGCCGTCGACCCCATAGTGGTTTGTAACCAGGAACACCGGTTTTTGGTGGCTGAAGAATTGCGTTCAGCAAAATGTCAGGCAAATGCGATTATTCTTGAACCGGTTGGCCGTAATACAGCTCCGGCAGTAGCTGCAGCTGCATTACAGGCATTGAAACAGGATGCCGAAGCAGTGCTGTTGGTGATGCCTGCGGATCATATTGTGAAAGATGTTGCCGCATTTGCTGCAGCGGTTGAGGCGGGCTTGGTGCAGGCTAAGCAGGGTAGCCTAGTGACTTTTGGTATTGTGCCTGCATCGCCTGAGACAGGCTATGGCTATATACGTCGGGGCGATCAGCTGGTAGAGGGATGTTATCCATTGGCTGAATTTGTCGAGAAGCCGTCTGCCGATGTTGCCCAGCAATACGTGACTAGTGGTGATTATTTTTGGAATAGCGGCATGTTTTTGCTGAGTGCTCAAAGCTATCTTGATGAGTTGAAGCAGTTTGCACCAGAGATGTTATTGGCAGTGCAGACCGCATTTGATCAAGGGGAGAATGACCTCGACTTTATCCGTTTGGAGGCCGCAGCGTTTGAAGCTTGCCCAAGTGATTCCATTGATTATGCTGTGATGGAACATACTAAAAAAGGGATGGTAGTACCGCTTTCCTGTGGTTGGAGTGATGTGGGCGCATGGTCCAGTCTGTGGGATGTAGCGGAAAAAGATGCATCCGGCAATGTGGCAAAAGGCGATACTATTTTACACAACACAGGTAATAGTTATATTCATAGTAACTCCCGCTTAGTGACTACTGTTGGGGTAGATAATATAGTGGTCGTTGAGACTGCAGATGCTGTACTGGTCGCAGACAAGGATCAAGTGCAGGATGTTAAAGCGATTGTTAATACGCTCAAAGCGCAGCAGCGTGATGAAGTTAACTCACATACCAAGGTGTATCGTCCCTGGGGTTCTTATGAATCACTGGCGATGTCAGAGCGTTTTCAAGTTAAGCGAATTATTGTTACTCCCGGCCAAAAATTGTCGTTACAGCTTCATCACCATCGCGCGGAACATTGGATTGTAGTGAGTGGTACCGCGGTGGTTACTTGTGGAGAAAAGGAATTTATATTGTCTGAGGATCAGTCAACGTATATTCCGCTTGGAACAAAGCATCGCTTAGCCAACACTGGTGTTATTCCTTTGGAGTTGATTGAAGTACAAAGTGGCAGTTACTTGGGGGAGGATGATATTGTGCGCTTTGAAGATGTTTATGGCCGCAGTAAATAGAAATTTTATAGACTTGAATTAAATTAATTAACCAATGAGTGGTAAGTCTCAATGATAAAAAAATGTTTATTCCCCGTTGCCGGTTACGGTACTCGATTTTTACCCGCAACCAAGTCTATGCCTAAAGAGATGTTGCCAGTAGTGAATAAACCGCTGGTGCAATATGGCGTTGAGGAAGCTATTGCTGCTGGTATGAATCAAATGGCGTTTGTAACAGGGAGAGGTAAGCGCGCAATTACTGATCACTTTGATATTAGTTATGAGTTGGAGCATCAAATCTCCGGCACGGCGAAGGAAACTTATTTAACTAGTATTCGCGGCGTGCTAGATCAGGCGACTTTTACTATGACCCGCCAGCGTGAAATGAAAGGTTTGGGCCATGCAATCTTGACTGGCGAAACGCTAATCGGTAATGAGCCTTTTGGTGTAGTGCTATCGGATGATTTATGTCTTAATGATGGCGATAGTGTGTTAGCGCAAATGGTCAAGCTATATAAGCAGTTTCGTTGCAGTATTGTGGCAATTCAGGAAGTACCCAAAGATCAAACTGAAAAATACGGTGTTATCGCTGGTGAGGCATTAAAAGATGGTTTGTATCGGGTGGACGATATGGTGGAAAAACCCAAACCTGATGAAGCACCATCAAATTTGGCCATTATTGGTCGCTATATTTTAACGCCTGATATTTTTGATATTTTACGGGATACTCCGCCGGGCAAGGGTGGGGAAGTGCAATTGACCGACGCACTGCTAACGCAGGCTAAGAATGGCTGCGTTATGGCCTATAAATTCGAAGGCAAACGTTTTGATTGCGGTAGCGTCGATGGTTTTGTGGATGCGACTAATTTTGTTTATAAAAATATTTACAAAGCCCAATAACTTTTTAAAGAGTCGTATTGATGTCAAAAGAATTAACTTGTTTTAAAGCCTATGATATCCGAGGCCGGGTCCCGGATGAACTCAATGTAGATATCGCTTATGCGATTGGTCGCGCTTATGCGGCGGTTGTCTCGCCCAAAAAAGTAGTAGTTGGTCATGATATCCGGCTTTCAAGTGAGGACATAAAAGCGGCATTAAGTCGTGGGTTAATGGATGCCGGGGTTGATGTTTACGATATCGGCCAGTGTGGTACAGAAGAAATTTATTTCGCCACTTCGCACTTTGCAATGGATGGCGGCATCGCCGTAACTGCAAGCCACAATCCCAAAGATTATAATGGGATGAAGTTTGTACGTGAACAATCCAAGCCTATCAGTGGTGATACCGGGTTATTTGATATCAAGCGACTGGCTGAGGAAAATAATTTTCCGGAAACTGAGAACCCTGGAAAGATGCAGTCACTCGATCATGCTGAGGCCTATATCGAGCATTTACTAACTTATGTTGATGTGGCTGAGTTAAAACCATTAAAAGTTGTCGTGAATGCGGGCAATGGTGGTGCCGGTGCAGTTATTGATTTAATTGAGAAAAAACTGCCCTTTGAGTTTATTAAACTGCATCACCAACCGGATGGAAATTTTCCTAACGGCGTGCCCAACCCCTTGCTGCCAGAAAATCGTACGATCACTATCAATGCTGTTAAAGAACATGGTGCTGATTTGGGTATTGCCTGGGATGGTGATTTTGACCGTTGTTTTTTCTTTGATGAAAATGGCGATTTTATTGAGGGTTATTATGTGGTCGGCTTGTTGGCAGAAGCATTTTTGCTTGCAAGCAAGGGTGAAAAAGTTGTCCACGACCCGCGACTAACCTGGAATACGATTGATATTGTTGAGGCCAATGGCGGCTCTGCTGTGCAGAGTAAAACAGGGCATGCGTTTATCAAAGAGCGGATGCGGTTGGAGAATGCCGTTTACGGCGGTGAGATGAGTGCTCATCATTATTTTCGTGATTTTGCTTATTGTGATAGTGGCATGATTCCCTGGTTGTTAGTTACGCAATTAATTTCGAAACGCGGAGAGCCTTTGTCAACTATGGTTTTGAAGCGAATGGCTGCTTATCCTTGTAGTGGTGAGATTAATAGTACAATTGCGGATCCTGGTGCGGCAATCAAGCTGGCAGAGAGCCAGTTTGTTGATCAGGCGTTAAAAGTGGATCACACCGATGGTTTGAGTATGGAGTTCGAAGACTGGCGGTTTAATTTGCGGATGTCTAACACTGAGCCGGTGGTGAGATTGAATGTGGAAAGCAAAGGTAGCAGCGAACTGATGGAAGCGAAAACTAAAGTGTTGCTTGATTTATTGGCTAGCGTTAATTGAGTGTATTAGCTGCTTCGTCTTGATATCTATTTTCCAGACATTAAAAAAGGCACTTAGTGCCTTTTTTAATGTCTGGGAATAACTCTGGAAGCTTATAAGCGGCCGTCAACTGCGTCACTAGGGAAGGCGTATTTGATATCAAAAATAATGGACTCTGATTTGGCTAGCTGGCGAATATTCTCTATTCCCATTTGTTTGAATTCGTCATGTGCTACCGCAAGAATAATGGTGTCGTAGAAATCGGTTTGTGGTGTTTCTACTAGATCGACGTCGAATACTTGCTTGGCTTCTTCTGCAGATACCCATGGATCATGGATATGAACCTTGGCGTTACAGCTTTTTAATTCGTTAACTATATCCATTACCCGGGTGTTGCGTAAATCCGGGCAATTTTCTTTAAAAGCCAAACCCAGAATCAAAACGTTAGCGTCAACAATGTGGATGCGTTTTTGTGTCATCAGGCGCATCACTTCCGTGGCGACTAAATGCCCCATGCGATCATTAATACGCCGGCTGGCGGAAATAATCTGCGGGTGGTAGCCGGCTTGCTCGGCTTTGTGAACCAGATAATAGGGGTCGACACCAATGCAGTGGCCGCCTACCAGGCCTGGACGGAAAGGCAGAAAATTCCATTTAGTACCAGCCGCCTCCAGCACGTCCTCGGTATTAATATGCAGGCGATTAAAAATTAAGGCCAGCTCATTAATGAGTGCGATATTGACGTCCCGCTGAGTGTTTTCGATAACTTTGGACGCCTCGGCGACTTTAATGCTGCTGGCTTTGTGTGTGCCTACGGTCACTATTCGTTGGTAAAGTTGATCGACATAGTTAGCGGTTTCAGGGGTGGAGCCTGAAGTGACTTTGATGATATTAGTGACACGATGATTTTTGTCACCGGGGTTAATGCGTTCCGGGCTATAGCCAGCAAAAAAGTGCTGGTTGAAAGTAAGGCCGGACGTAGCCTCTATCACCGGGATGCAGGCTTCTTCCGTGCAGCCGGGATAAACAGTTGATTCATAGATAACAATATTGTTTTGTTGGATAACGGCGCCAACCAATTTGGATGCCGAGATAAGCGGGCTCAGGTCTGGTTGTTTGCTGTCATCGATGGGTGTCGGCACTGTAATGATATAAATATCACAATCAGCGATGTCTTCGGTTTGCCAGGAATATTGCAAGTGCGTCGCTTGGCTCAATTCTTCAGTAGATAGTTCGAGGGTGTTATCCAGACCCTGTTGTAGTTCTTTCACTCGCCTTTGATTGATATCGAAACCGACACAGGGCAGTTGCTTGCCGAACTCTGCGGCCAGAGGAAGGCCGACATAGCCGAGGCCGATAATGGCGATTTTGGGTTGATCCTTGAATGGCATTATTGCATGTGCTCCGTCAGTAATAAGGATGTTAGTTAGCCGATTGTGCCTTTATATAGTCCACTATAGCGTTGGCTGTAGCGGGGTTGTCTATTTTATCGCTGTTACAGGATAGTGCAGAATGAATTGTTGACGAGATTGATTTACCTAATTCCACCCCCCACTGGTCGAAAGCATTGATATTCCATAGGCAGCTTGCAGCGAAGACTTTGTGCTCATAAAGCGCAATCAGTGCGCCGACGGTGGACGGTGTGAGTTGCTGCATGCTGATCAGCGTTGAAGGTTTATTGCCGGGAATAGCTTTGTGTAGTGCTAATTGCTGTTCTTCTTCGCTAAGCCCGGCCAGAGGTTGTTTATCGGTGCCATCCATCAACGCTTGCGCTTGAGCAAGGCAGTTTGCCACCAGATGGCTGTGTTGCAGGCTATTGCTGCTGTGACTGGTCAGAGGCAAAATAAAATCAACGGGAATGAGTCGGGTGCCCTGGTGTAGAAGTTGATGGAAGGAGTGCTGGCCATTGGTGCCTGCGGCCCCCAAATAACCGGGCAGGTTTGATAGGGGAGTGTGGTGCCCTCACATGAAACATGCTTGCCATTACTTTCCATGATCAATTGCTGCAAATGCTCGGGCAGTAGCCTCAAATTATGATCATAAGGCAATATTGCCAAACTACCCGCGTTCCAAAAGTTGACGTACCAAATTTCCAGCAGGGCCATGAGTACCGGAATATTTTCTTTTAATGGGCTGGTGGCGAAGTGGTTGTCCATTTGCTGTCCGCCGTTAAGCAGCTCGGTAAAATGTTCGAAGCTGGTGGCAAGGGCAATGGGAAGTCCTATGGCAGACCATAAAGAATAGCGGCCGCCGACCCAATCCCATATAGGCAGGATATTTTCCGCCTTAATGCCATATTGCTGGCAGCGGTCTGGCCGGGAAGAAACAGCAATAAAGTGGTTGCTGATATCTGCATCCAGAGCGCTATGCTGTAGCCATGCCTTTGCAGTATCGGCATTGGCGAGGGTTTCCAGTGTTGTCCATGTCTTTGACGCTACGGTAAATAGAGTAGTTTCAGGGTCAAGTTTGGCTAGCGTTTGTTCGATGTCACTGGGGTCGACATTGGATACAAAATATACATTGAGTACTGGGGTGTGGTAAGGCGTTAGCGCCAGCGTAGCCATTTTGGGGCCGAGATCCGACCCCCCGATACCGATGTTGACTACATGTCTAATCGGTTTTCCGCTGAATCCCAACCATTGTCCCGAGTGCACTGCATCAACAATAGATTCTATTTTTTTTAAGCACTGCTGCACGACTAGTTGGCAGTCTATGGGGCCGCTGGGGCCGCGCAAGCTGGTGTGAAGCGCTGAACGATCTTCGGTAAAATTGAGCTTGTCACCATTGATAAGTTGCTGAATTTTGCTTGGTAGGGCTGTTTTGTTGGCAAGTTTTAATAAGGTCTCCAGAATTTCTTCATCTATATGGTGACGTGATAGGTCAGCACAAAGCCCAGCGGCCTGAAATCTTAGGCTGCTATTAGTGCGTTGCCCGGTACTGAAGTAATCAGAGATATTTCTCTGTTTTGCAGTGGTTGCCAAATTGTGTAGTCGACCCCATTCAGGGAGCTCATGGGAAGCTGGGCGAGAGTTAGTCACGGTGTAAGCCTAGGAGTCAGTTGAAAGAGAGTTTTGTATGTATGAGTATAAATGCCAGTATAAATACATAGTAATGAATACAAACTATATTACTATGATACCTATGTTAAGTGGAATAATTGCTAAAACCAAAGTGGATTGGTTGTTTAAGTTGGTCTATCTTCTTGAGTTGTTTGTCTTAAAATAACCATTATTTAAGATCTGGTTATTCTTCTTTAAAGCTATCAAATCGCCCGTGTTTGAAATAATGGGCAAATATACAAATATTTCATACAGACCACTATTAAGTTGAGGCCTAAGTGACAGCGCATATTCAGGTGTTTAATCATCATATACAGCTCCCCTATTTGTTATTGGCTGTGCTCGAGTTCGCTTTGTTGATGGCGGCCGCTTATTTTAGTGTGGTTTATAACCTGGTTGGCTTTAAGTACGAATTATTCGTGTTTCATGTGGAGGCGCAGCAGTATGCCCTGCTCTACGCCTCGGTTATGTTGCTAGCGACGTTCTCCATGGGGGTGCATGGGGCTGGGCTTAGCGATGGCTTTATTAGCATGTTCGTTCGAACCGTGGTGAGTTATTGTTTGCTCGGCCTGGCAATAATGATAGTGCTGTCTTTTGTTGTTCCTGTATCGGGAGTGGCCCGGGGTAGCTTATTTATGACAGTGTGCTCCTCGCTGGTGCTTGTGATGCTGTTGCGTTGGGCTTTTTATTCACTGGTGGATATGGCTCTGTTAAAGCGCAGGATTTTAGTATTGGGCGCGGGTGTTCGGGCAGCAAAAATTATCGAGCGGATAAAAGCTGAACCATTGCAAGGCAGTACGATTGTTGGTTATGTGCCTACTGACTCTGAACCGGTTGGGATTTCTTCTCATTTATTGCTGGATCCAGTCGGTGGTATCAAGCATCTGGTTAAAAAGCATCATGTCGATGAAATATTAATTGCGATTGATGAGCGTAGACGAGATCGCGGCAGCTTCTTCCCTTTGGAGGAGTTGCTTGACTGCAAATTATCGGGGACCCGCATTACAGAGGTAGTTGAGTTTTACGAGCGTGAGTTTTCCCGTATCGAATTATCTGAAATAAATACCAGTTGGATGATTTTAAGTGATCAATTTAGATACAGTCAGCTACGCGACAAATCAAAAAGATTATTTGATATTACTGTCAGCTTGCTGCTGTTGAGTGTAATGTGGCCATTCATGGTGTTAACGGCGCTGGCAATATTCCTGGAGAGCGGTGCCCCTGTTCTCTATTCGCAGCAGCGCGTTGGCTATAAAGGGCGCGTATTTCCTATTTATAAATTCCGCAGTATGCGCCAGGATGCTGAAAAAGATGGCAAAGCGGTGTGGGCACAGCAAAATGATAGCCGCGTTACCAAGGTTGGCGCTTTTATCCGCAATACTCGTTTAGACGAACTTCCACAAATATTTAATGTATTACGGGGCGAAATGAGTTTTGTGGGTCCTCGGCCAGAACGACCAGAGTTTGTGAAAGATTTGAGTAAACAGCTGCCCTATTACGATGCTCGCCATAGAGTTAAGCCTGGTTTGATGGGATGGGCACAGTTGAAATATTCTTATGGTGCGTCAGTGGATGATGCGGCTAATAAATTAGTTTACGATTTATATTATGTTAAAAATCACAGCTCGCTGCTGGATTTGTTAATTGTTGTACAAAGTGTTGAAGTTGTTCTGCTTGGTAAAGGCGTTAGATAGATACAAGTACGACAAAACGTGAGTAAAGGATAAGGGTGTGTTCTATGTTTGAGCGAATTATATTTTGCGTGTGTGTGTTGCTTTTGGCGGCCTGCGGTTCGTCTTCTCAGCAAGTCTCGTTAAAACCGGTAGTTGTGCAGGAGTACAGTGCCGAGACTTACACGATAGGTGTAGGTGATGTGATTAGAGTAGATGTATGGGGCAATGATAAATTAAGCTTGGAAGTGCCTGTCCGCCCAGACGGAAAAATTTCAATGTCATTGATTGGTGATGTGCTGGCGTCAGGAAACACTACTGAGTCGCTGGGTGAAATAATAACTAATGATCTGTTGGAATATATCAAGAATCCAAAAGTGACGGTCATAGTAACGAATCCCAGTAGCTCTGATTTTCAAAATCGTATTCGAGTTACCGGCGCGGTTATGAATGCACAATCTGTACCCTACCGAAAAGGGATGACAGTATTAGATCTGGTGCTGATGGCCGGGGGGCCCAATGAGTTTGCTCAAGGCAATAAGTCAAAGCTATACAGGAAAGCTGAGGGAGAGGTGAAGGTTTATCCAATTTATCTGGATGATATTTTAAAATCTGGCAAGCTTGAAACTAACTACAGTTTAGTACCGTCAGATATTGTAACTGTTCCTGAGCGCTCGTTTTAATTATTAAGGTAGAAAGTAAGGATGGAAACAACGTATTACGTGGAACTTATCAGGGCGGTTTGGCGCGAGTTAATAGAGTGGCGGTCCTGGGTTGTTGGTATCTTGTTGGTTGTGACATTTGCTGTATTGGCTGTTGGGGTTTATTGGCCTGAACGTTTTGAAACGAGCACCATGCTCTATGCTGATGAAACAAATATCATTGCACCCTTGCTAAGAGGTCGTGCTGAGGTTACCGATATTGATCGTTCAGAGCAGGCTAGGGAGTTAATATACACTCGAAAAATCATGCTGCGAGTAGCTACGGAAATGGGCCTGGTCGATGACTCTACCAGTGTTGAGCAGCAAGAGGCGCGGATTAATGATTTACGCAGTAATATTCAAATAAAGAATGAAGGTAAAAACTATTTTCGAGTCTTTTATTCGAATAAAGATCAGGATTTATCATTCCGCGTTCTTAATAGTGTGGTTGATGCGTTTATTTCTGATACGTCAGATAAGCGGCGACAAGAAAGCCGTGGTGCATACGAGTTTATCGAGCAGCAGGTGGTGTCGTATAAGCGGCAATTGTTGTTGGCGGAAAAGCAGTTAAAAGATTTTAAGTCAAAGAATCTGGATGGGAATGAGCAGTCTGTTTCCGCTCGTATTAATCAATTGAGATTGCAGATTGAAGAGCTTAAATTGAGTATCGATGAAATTGAATCTCGGGATATATCTTTAAAGCAACAATTAGATTCAGAAAGTGAATATTTAAGTTCTAAAAGCAAAGTTGATGAAGAGTTAAACCGCTTGGTTGCTTTAAAAGATAGGTTGGATGTTCTAAGGCTTAGTTATCAGGAAACCTACCCGGACATTGTTTCGCTAAAGCAGCAAATTTCTGCTCAAGAAGTAGTTATAGAGGCTATGGAGGGGGGCGGTGGTTATCGCTCCTCATCAATAGATTCCAGTTCAGTGGAGAACCCGCTGTATGAAGAATTACGAAGACGTCAGGCTGAAACAGAGGTTGATTTAAGGAGTCAGCGAAAAAGAAAGGAGGCCATAGAGCGGATGCTGGCGGAGGAGTATAAGCGGGCGGAAAGAGTTGCTTCCAAGGAGGCGGAAATGGCAGAACTGGTTAGGGACTATGATGTTACCCGTGAAATATATGAAGAGATGTTAGGTCGCAAAGAGAAAGCACGATTGTCGATGACATTGGATGTAGAGGGACAGGGAACCAGTTTTAAAATACAGGAACCATCGGTTTATCCTTTGATGCCGTCAGGAATTCGTTTTATTCATTTTGCGCTTGCAGCACCATTTGTTGGATTGATTGTGTCTGTGGGTTTAATGGTTATGTATGTATTAATTGATCCTCGTGTGCGCTCGGCATCTCAGTTAATGCATAGTTTGCCCAATAATATTGAGCTGCTGGCAGTGGTTCCCCATGTGCGAACAGCATTAACCCGGCGATTGCTCCGAACCGATATGGTTGTTCTAACATTGGTGTGTTTCTTTGCAGCAATTGTTTATATATGTATTGTTTGGTTTCGGTTAAATGGACATATCTAGTTTTAAAATTAAAAACCGGTGTTACTAATAATGAATTTTTTGGAAGCAAGGTAATGTGGGCCTATGAATAATACAGTTGATCAGGAAGGCTCTGTCAGTGACATTTCCAATATGGCTGAGGTGGCATTTAAAAGTCACGAAGAGTTGGCGGCTCTAAAAATAATTTATCCAGGGATGCCGCAGCGGGAAGTACTTAATTCATTTCGCGATTTACGCACAAGACTTTTACATAGGACGCAGGGCAAAAATTTTGTATTGCTAGTAAGCTCACTCAGTCTAGGTGGAGGCTCTAGTTTTGTAGCAATGAATATGGCCGCCTCATTTGCTCTGGATGAGCAAAAAACAGCTATTTATATCGACTGTAACTTTGATCACTCTTTTGCTAATAAGCTGCTTAAAGATAATCGCGACTACGGTTTAATGGAATATTTGCAAAATGCCGATTTGGAGTTAAAAGATATTATTTATTCAACGGGTATCCCGCGAGTAAGGGTTATTCCGCCAGGTGTCGGTGGCGATGTTGCTGAGGAAAGGCTGGCTTCGCCAAGAATGAGCCAGTTGATCGATTCCGTTAAGGAGCGCTACCCGGACCGTTTTGTGGTATTGGATGTGCCTCCTGCTATGGAATCGTCTTTAGCAAGGATTCTTTCAAGAGTATCCGATATGGCGGTTTTGGTAGTGCCCTTTGGCAAGGTGACACCTAATCAAGTGATGGCTGGTGTGGATGCGGTAGGTGAGCAGAAGTTTGCAGGATTAGTTTTTAATAATTGAAGCGCTTGAGTTAGTCGCTTTTATGCTGAATTAGTATTGCGGTTAGTAGATAAGGATAAAATTGATGAAAAATCTACGTTGTTTTGTATTGGGGGTTTCCGTCTTAACTACGCCTGTCACTGGGCTGGCGCTCGATGGCTCTATTCGTCTTGGTGCCGGGCTGGAGCATACAGATAACTCGCTCAGAGTAAATGCTAATGAGCAGTCGGATTTAGAGCAAATTGTGTCGGCAGATATAAATCTTGAGCACGAAGGTTCGGAGGTTGTCGCTAAGGTCGGCTACAGCGCCGAACACTCTGATTTTGATAAAAACACACAGGATGACGATACTACCATTACAGGGGATGCGTCGATTGTCTACGAGCAAATTTCCCAGCAATTATTTTGGACTGTAGAGAATAGTCGGCGAAATATTATAAGGGATGAGGCCGCCATCGATGTTCAGGAAAATCGTGAAGACCGGTCTATAAGTAATATTAGTCCGCAATTAATTCTTAGACCGTCATCGGTTGACTCAATTGATACCAGGCTGAATTATTCAACTATTAATTATGAAGATAGTAGCGATCAAGATTCCAAACGAGTCGGGGCCAATATTTATTGGAATAGAAATTTATCGAAAGTTGATACGTTGTCTTTTGGTGGGTCTTATCAGGATGTGACATTTGATGATGAGATAAATGATTACGAATACTCTCTGGTGTCCATTAGTTATCAAGCAGTTTTGGCGCGAATCAATTACAAAATTGCTGTTGGATATAATGAGTCTGCTCGCGAAACTGGCGATGTCGATGGTGGCTATTTAAGAATTGATGCGGGATACGAAGGAGGGGGTTCAACTTGGGATTTAAACGTCACGCAGGAATTAACGGATACCTCTCGACAGAATAACAATGATGATTTATCCGGGATCGATGAAAGCGGTAATTCTGCAGGTGATTTTGATGTGATAGATCGTAGCTCAATGCAGCTTGATTATTTGAACGAGAATTTATGTGGCGTATGTAGTTTTCGGGCATCAATCATTTATGAAATAGAAGATTATGAAACGCTTGAAAATGATAGTGATGAGTTGGGTGTTAGGTTGGCTCTGGATTATCGTTTGAATCGGCTTATGACTCTGCGCGGCGGTGTTCACTATAGTGATTTTACCTTTAAGGGGAATAATGTGCGGGCTGACTACGATAGTGTTGAATATAATTTAGGTCTTCGTCATGAAATAACCCGAGCGCTATCATTATCTTATCGCTTGATTTATTCAGATAGGGATTCAGCAGTAGATACTGGTGATTATACAGAGCTGAGAGGCGGAATAACTCTTAACTACCTGATAGATTAAATTATAGGCTGGATGATAAGTTTTTAAGTCGTTTAGCGCTTAATTTCAAGAGTTGATCTTGCTAAGGAATATTTTTCACAATTAATGGCCCGATTAGTCGAGTTACACTCACGGGGAGTTTTTTCCAAATTGCGATCAGTAGTTCGAATTTTTTATTATTTGGATTTATCTCAGGCAGTGCTTGGCCGTCTTTTAGCCAGTAATGCCAGTAATGCTGGATGGGTGTTGCTCCCCACTGTTTTTTAAATCGGTAGGTACTACTGTCTAGCGATGACCTCCCAAAATCAAAGAAGTGATATCGTTCAGTAATAACAAAACTTAAAACCTCCCAGTAAAGCAGCATGTTCATATTCAAAGAGTTGGTTTTTCGCAGCGTAGAGGCCCAGGGGATTTCAACCATATCCTTGTTTGCTAATAAGAATGCTGCTGAGACCGGTTTGTTTTCCAGATAGATAATGACTATGTTAGCTATGTCATTCCACTGAGTAAGAATGTTTCGGAAAAATGATTTGCCATAAACCGGGGTGCCAAGATCACGCATATTAATTGAGAACACAGTATAAAAGTCATTTAACAAATCAAGCTTGCCAATCACAGTTCGGGTGTTTTTAGCTTTTGCACGGTTTATTTGTGCTCTAACCTTTGATCCCAGCTCTTTGTCTAGTTGGTCGATAGAGTCGGGTAGCTGTTTGATCATGGAGACTTTTTCAGACTTGGTTGGCCAGTTATTAAGTTGCTGAGTTGCTCGTATTTCCAGATGGCTAATATTATTGCTGTTGCAATACCGGGCAGCATATTCAAGGAGTGCATTGGCTATCTCTGGGGTGTCAGCTAGCACTCCGCCATAGTTAAAAAAAGGCATTGATATTGAAAAATCACCAAATAGTGCGCTTTTTAGTCTGATAGTCGGCAGTATACCAATAATAATGCCATTGCTTATAGCGGCGAAATAGTGACTTTGGTGACTGAAAGACTCATGGATGAGTTTGCGCCATTCGTAACGGTGATATAGTCCACTATTAGTGTGTTGGTTTACATAATTATCCCACTCTGATTGCTTTGAATCATCAATAAGTTGAATGCTTATTTCCCCGGTTGCTGGCCGCTGTTGAGCTATAGTCGAGAACTGCTTGGGAACTGCGGGTAGCTTATTTTTAGCTATTGAAAAATATCCTAAAAGCACATCATTCTGATGCTTTCTTTTTTCCTCCTGGATATTCAACTGAGATGATATTTCCTTCATTTGATCTTTTAAACGACTAATTTCCTCAGGGTTTTCCTTGTTTGGCTTGAATTGGCTGGCACAATGGTTCTTATCATTCTTAAGCGTCTTAATGACTGATGTGATCTGGTTTATTTTGTCGGCTGTTTCCAGTATCGCGGCGCGGTCATTGCAGTGACTCTGCTCTCCCCATAACTGGTTTATTGCGGCTTCGGGATCTTTAAGAATAGCTTTGATATTCATGTTAAAAGTCATGCAGATTGAGCTCTATTTCAATATCAGTGCTAGCCAGACTTTGGGATACGGACCCGAACTGGAAATCATTCAGTAGTTGCTCTAATCGAGTTTCGCAGCGCTGTAAATTAGTATAATGACGAAATTTTGATAGCGGACTGATACCTGGTACGCGTGGTTGCTCGGGATCAATTTCCCAAGGGTGTAAATAAAAAATCAGCGGCTTGGCGCTGTTTTGGCTTGCGCGTTGAAAAAGCCACTTGCTTAATGCATAAGGGTATTGACGAAAATATCCTCCGCCAGCAGCTGGTATAGCGAGACCTAGCACCCTGGCGGTGGTGAGAGGGAATTCTTTGATCAGCTGTCCACTGCTGGTTTGTATCATATAGGGCGATTGGGGGCTGCCAGATATACCATAGCGGTCGTGGTGAACGGGGAAGATGCTGGAGTCCCAGGTAAAACCCAGTTCTGCTAAAATATCGAGTGCCCAAAGTGAGCGTTTAGTAATTGAGTAGCTGGCGGCTCGATAGCCAGTTACCGGTGTCTGGGCAAGCTCTTCAATTACATCTTTTGAACGGGCAGTTTCTGCTTTGAATTCAGTAGGTGATTGATTGTAGATCAACTGATGAGACCAGCCATGCGAAGCGATTTCATGGCCTCGATTTGCCAGCTCTTTTACCAGTGAAGGATATTTGTCCGCTACCCAGCCCAAGACAAAAAATGTACTTTTTACGGCGTGAGTATCAAAGAGGTCGAGCAGTTGGTGGGTATTTTTTTCTACTCTGGATGGCCAATCACTCCAATTGTCTGGTTTTATTACACTGTTAAATGCTGATACATGATAGTAATCTTCCACGTCGATAGTCATGGCGTGTAAAACACTTTTTTTAGGTGGCTGTGAGGTAAGCATTATAGTTAGTGGCTCTTGGTAGCAGATGTTATTGGTTAGTGCCGGGGTTGGTTAACAATAGTAGCACGAATTAAAAAGTTTTCTTTGGGGACTATTCCCTCTCGATATATGGTTTTGTGGTCAATGGAAAAAGAACAAAAGTACGTGCAAGGGATGTTAGGTCGGAAGTTGGTTAGCCCCATAGTGTTGGTGGCGGTGACCATAGTTGCCCTTTATTTCCCTACTTTTGAGAGCTTGCACCGTAAATGGGTGGCTTGGAGTGAATTCTATGCCCATGGATATATTATTGTAGTTGCGATTTTCTATGTTTTATGGGAACAGCGTTGGCGGTTAGGGGGTGTTATCACCGGCCCTAATAGGCTTTGGTTGCTGCCGTTAGCCGGTATGAGTTTTGTGTGGTTGATGGCCTATGTTATCCAGGTGATGGTTGTTCAGCAGTTATTATTACCGGCAATTTATGTTTGTGCTTTGGGTGCAATTTTGGGTTCCAGATTTGTGTGGGTCAGTGCGCCGGTTATGGTTGTTTTTTATACGGTCATTCCATTTTGGGAGATTTTAAATTCAACGCTTCAGGATTTAACAGTCTGGGTTAATAGTCATCTGATAGCGTTAAGTAACATAACGGCGTTACTCGAAGGTAACAGGATAGTGATGCCCTCGGGGGTTATTGAGATTGCTAGCGGGTGCAGCGGTTTGAGTTATTTTGTAGTTTCAATATCGTTGGCTGCAATTTATGGAAATTTAGATTTACGCTCTGCACGTAGTCGCCTGATTCTTTTGGCAGTAGCCATTACTTTAGGATTATTGACAAATTGGGTTCGCGTATTCGCACTAATTCTTATTGGTTATTTTTCCGAGATGCAGAGCTCGCTCGTTACTGATCATTTGATGTTTGGTTGGTATATCTACTTGGCAGTGGTATTAAGCCTTATTGTGCTGACTCATTTTTTGAAAAAAAATGAGCTCAAGCGGCTGGGTGTTGCTGAACAATGGACTGCCGAAAATAAAGATGTGGTCAGCGCGCTGAGTGGCCAAAGGTTGTCGGTCGGCCATATTCTAATGCTTGGCATTACGTTATCAGTTGGACCGTTTTTGGCACTGGTGTTACAGCAGTCTGAAGGTGCCATCTCTGATCATACCGTTGAGGACGTGCGTGGTTGGACTTTGCTGCCTCTCAAGCCTAGGCAATGGTATCCAGTGTTTGTTAGCGCTGATTGGCAGTATCATCAAAATGCAGAAAGTAGAGGGCAGTTTGTCAGCATGCATGGTATTGCGTATGCGAGACAGTCACAGGGGCGGGAGCTAATTAGTACTCGTAACAAGATAGTTGATGGTGATGTGTGGCGTATTGTTGGTGATAGCGAAGTGGTTCCGGTTGGCGGAGATAGTGTAAAGCAGTTGCAGATTTCTAATGGCTCGCAGAAACGCGTAGTCTGGTATTGGTATCGTGTAGGAGGCGTTACGGTGCTAACAGATATCAATGCCAAACTGCAACAAATTCGAGGGGTCTTTGTTGGAAGGAGTGAGGCTGCTTTTGTCGCTTTATCAGTGGCCTGTGATAGAACCTGTGAAGGGGTGGAGGAAAGTTTGAGTAGTGCTTATCCAGAGCTTTCAGTTATTCTGAATCATGCTGTAGATTCCGGGTTTGAATAATTAATCTTGCCGTTGGTAAAGGCGCATGTATCTTGATGTCATAATATGTGCGCTATAGTGTTTATTAAATTTTTCGAAGCTCTGTTCCCGGTACTGTGTAAGCGTTTTCGGGTCTGTAAGTAATTCGACAATATTGTGAGCCAGACTTTCACTGCAGCTTGCTTCTACCAGGCATCCATTTACACCATTTTCAATGGCTTTATAGTTGCCCCCCACGTCGGTGGCTAGGACCGGGCATCCTGCTGCCATTGCCTCTAGAATAACCATTGGTAGACCTTCCCACAGAGAGGGCAGTACATATAGATCAAATAACTGGAGTAGCTCGGGGATGTCTAGTCTGGGGCCAATAAATTTAACGTTTTCGTTTAAGCCTAGCCTCTGGGCTTGAGATTTAAGCGTTTCGGTAAGTTCGCCGCTACCTGCTATGAGTAAGGTGATATTTGGAATTTTACTAATGACGAAAGGCATGGCGTCAAGTAAGTAGCAAATACCTTTTTGTTTGCTGTGCCGGACGGCTAGTCCAATGATTGGGCCTGACTGGTTAATGCCAAGCGCTAATCGTTTCGCGTCTGTGTCTATTGATATGTTGAAGCGTGAAGGATCTATTCCATTTTCGATGGTGACTATTTTTTGCTTCGAAATCTTTTCAAACTTATGGAGGTTTTCAGATGTGTGTTCTGAGCAGCCGACGACACGATAAGCGAATTGGGACATAAACCATTCCGCTATCATATATCGGGTCTTATCCGGGAAGTCTCTGGCGTGGTCAGTGTGAACAATGGTTTTTGTGCCCGCTAAAAGTGCACCTAATGTACCGTCAATAAAGGGTTGTGTGTTGTGCGTGTGAACAACATCTATTTTTAGTTTTCGAAGTAGTTTCGCTACTTTTAAGAAGAGAAAATAGTCAGTAGAGCCTGATGGTGGTGCTATGCAATATACAGGTATCCCCAGTGCTTCAACATCTTCTGTAAAACATCCCTTGGCTCGGAGGCATAGAACAGATACTTCGAATTGATCACGGTCTATAGTGCGGCAAATATTATAAATAACTTGCTGTAAGCCGCCAAAGTCCAAGTCGTGGGTGATTTGGAGTAGGTGTAATTTTTTATGAGTGGTAGGGGTTGTCATAAGTGTCATTTAACTATTTAAAAGTAACGTGAATGAGGTGTGGCTTTTAAGTTGGCAGCTGTGAGCATAGTGGGTTGATTATTTCGGTGGCTAAAATAAATTGGGTGCTGGCTGTTTGGATAATGACTAAATTAATGCTAAGGCGTTAATGTCACGGAGTAACTCCAACAACATATCATTTTAGTCTATAGGAAAATAAGGGCATATTGTAAGTTATGTCGTCATGTAGTCCGATTCGTTTAATTCCAAATTTATCAGCTAGTGGAAGAGTTTCGCTGCCCAGCTTGGTTGAGACAGCCGCCTGATACCCCGCCTTGATAACGAGCTCTCTGATATTCTCATTGTAGCGTCCATTTGGGTAGCAAAAAACCGGAGTGTAGTTTACGTTTCGAATACTTAGTTTTTCTGCTGATAGGTGAATTTCTTGCTCTGCTTCTTCAGTTGATATATTTGTCAGTATTTTATGTCCGCAAGTATGAGAGCCAAAGGCGATGTTGGCTTTTCCCATTTCATCTATTTCTTCCCAGTTAAGCATGTCGCGATCGTTATCGTTATTGAGAGGTATGTTGAGTGAAAGTGCCAGCGTGTTTATGGCTTGCTCGATTTCATGGTTCTCATATTTTTTTAATGCTTCTATTGCAGAATCAATGGTGAGTGATTGCCTGGGTTTGGAAAAGAGATGTTCTTCGAGGCAATATAATGGACCGTCTTTATTTTTAGACGAACGATCAGGGCTGGGTACGTGGTTAGAATTGATGCTGTATAAATAAAACAGTCGAGATAGTTTCTCATGCCAGAAACTTTGGTTCGTGCCAATATATGACTCCGCCAGAAAAATAGTCGCCGGAATGGCCTGCTCGCGCATAATGGGGTAGGCATATTGATAATTATCTCTCCAGCCATCGTCAAATGTTATAACGCAGTATTGTGTTTTGTTGTCGATTTCGTTGCTGTTCATCATCGATAGCAGGTCGGGCATCGAAATTATCTTGTAGTGTTTGCTTAAAAACTCCATCTGTAATTTAAAGGTTGATTGGTATACATACATTCCTGGCTGAATAAATGAGGCGTAATTATCATTATCTTTAAGTACTCGGTGATACATTAGCACTATTACTTTGCCATTATTGGCGCGTTTATAGCTATTGGTAATATAGTAGGCCTGTGAGACGCAGTACCTCAAAAATTTCTTGATTGTCGTTTTATTAAGTGTCATGGCATTATCTTATAAAGATCTTATTTATATCAATTACTTAGCGGCTCATAGTAAGTTTTAAATAGGGCTCGTTCAATGATTTTATGATCTAGATGGGGTTTAGCAAGTATCTGATTTTTAAGGATAAGTGTTAACAGGGGGCGTCGTCATGCTAAAGGTGATGATTTAGCTTGTATAGGTCGGTCGGGCAGGTAATATTTGCAGTGATATACTGGTATTGTGAAGTGGTGTCATAGTTGAGTAGATATTTTGTAGTAGAATTTTAATTGTTGTTGGTTGAGATAGTGTTTGGTCTGAGGGTTCAATATAGGCCTGCCTATTCTATTAAAGGTATATAAGGCTCATGCTGTTCGAGAGCGTGCAGCGGGTGTTTTTGTTCAGAGGTGATATATGAAACTATTACAGATGGTCCCCTTGGTTATTGCTTTGGGCTTCGCTTCAATAACATACGGTGAAGAGATATTCAGCAGTGATTTGGAAAGTGGGACTTTGAACCAGATTTTTGATGACGTAGATACATGGGGATTTGCGACGTTATCGACTGATCAGGCTCATTCAGGTTCAAAGTCTATAAGAATTGCATACAGCGAGGATGAAGCGGGGTCTTTTTTCTACAAAAGGTTTCCCTTTACCAACAGCCTTTTTACTCGCAAGTATGAGCGTTTTGAAGGTCAGTGGGCTGGTAATTGGCCTGCAGGATTAAAAACCTCCAGGTATTTTACTACATCAGATTATACATCTGGTGACCATGCCTATATGTCGGAAAAGCTGATTTGGAGGGAGGGTAGCGACCCGGATAGAAACTATTCTTATAATTATAATAATGCAATTGGTAGTTCTGACCTTATTGGTAAGTATCCTGCAACAACTACGTTTGGCAATGGCCAACCTTATATAACGACCAATCATTGGTATAAGGTTGAAACCTGGATGGTATTGAATTCTGCTGTAGATGTACCTGATGGGGTGTTGCAGATTTGGATAGATGACCAGTTAATTGTCGATAACCAAAATATGATGTGGAAATCAACTGCCAGAGGCAAGCCTAATGGTGAGGGATGGCAGGCGATGTGGTTTGGGGGCAATTTAACAAACTATGGGCAGGACCCAAGTGAGACGGTTTATCGGTATATTGATGATTTATACTTATCCACTACTCTGGATCGAGATGTTTCAACTAAATCAAGGCCGTTAGCGCCAAGTAATGTGCAAACTACAATTCAATAATATAGAAAAATTGTAAACACCCGCACTCTGATACTATAAATGGTATTGCTGTGGGTGTTTTTTGTATTCCCTTCTGATCCTCGCTCAAATTTCGTTCCTGTGATCTTGTTGTTTCCGTCTTAGTATTAAAATCATTTATCAGGTATTTGGTATTATTGCCAGATATCGCCGTAGTTTCGATGGTTTGTTGGAATAATCTCTCATATCAGTTCATACTTTATTGCTTTTTGTTTGTTTGGTAGTTTGAGTGCTTTGTTCTAGGCGCTAAAGTGAATGTGAGGATCTCTTGGCAGTTCAAATCATTTCGTCAATACCGCGTACCTTGTCTGTTTGTAGATCTGTTGTTTTGTGAGGGTGCAGTTAATTGAGGTGGGTGCAGGGGGCATTCGCTGTTGGAGTGAGTTCGTAAGTTACGGCATCAAGGCTAGTAGTTTAATATTTATATAAGGATGCACATATTTTGTCGCTGGTAAAAAAAGCCGTAAGTAATGGTAGTTGGTTTGCCCTCTTTAAAGCACTTAGTCAGGCTGTGTCATGGGCGGTGACTATCGCAGTTGCCAGGATATTATTGCCGGCAGATTATGCGTTGGCGGCTATGGCTACGATGATTACGGGTTACGCCGAAATGCTAAGTGAAATGGGCATAGGTGCATCAATAATACAGCGTGATGAGCCTACTGAGCGAGATTTATCATCAGTATTTTGGTTGTCGCTAGGGGTTGGTGTGGTGTTTGCCGCAGCCTGTTTTCCAGTTGCGTACTTAACGGCTCATATCTTTGATCAGCCTCAAGTTGTTCCTTTAGTACAGGCGATATCAGTTCTGTTTATTTTTACCGGGCTTCAAGTTGTGCCAATGAGTTTGTTGAAGCGCAACCTGGAATATAAAACCGTTGGTATTATCCAGATTCAGACGACAGTGATTGGTTGTATGGCTATGTTGGCCATTGCTTATAATGGTGGTGGTGTATGGACCTTGGTCGGCGGTCGCATTGTGCTTGGGTTTGCGAAATTAATATTAGTGTATCGAGCAACTACCTGGAGGCCAAAAGTATATTTCAATTTTTCTGAAGCAAAGGAATATCTTCGATTTGGCGTGATAGTAGCGATTAGCTCATCTTTCTTCTATATTTTCGAAATGTCAGACCGTTTTTTTGCAGGTAGAGCTTGGGAGCTTGAGGTATTGGGGTATTATTTATTAGCTATGCAGCTAGCACAGATGCCTACTGATAAAATAGCTACAACCATTAATCAAGTTTCCTATGCGTTATTCTCCAGATATCAAGATGATATGGATAAGTTCAGATCTAGCTATTTAACGACAATAAAATATACAGCTCTTTTGGTTTTTCCAATTTTTGTTTTTGGTTTTTTGTTAGGGGAAGAACTGGTTTTTCTGCTTCTTGGTGAGAAGTGGATGCCAATAGTTTTTCTTTTTGAGTTTTTATGTCTCTCCCAGATTATTACTACATTAAACGCAGTGGTGAACTTTGCTCATATGGCTTTAGGTTATCCTAAAAGGGGTGTGTGTTACAGTGCATCTTGTGCTGTGTTTATGTCTATATCATTTTATTTTGCAGTTCAATATGAAACAAATGCTATTCTTATCCCTTGGTTTACAACTTACCTGGCAATCAGTATTGTTTGGTTGACTTACACCAATATCAAGCTTGGTATTGGTGGCGGACAATATCTTGCAACCTTGAGGTCGCCGGTATTGGGTGTCTTAGCTTTGAGTCTTGCGGTCTATATTTTAAAGAGTTTGTCTACTCTATATCAGGTTGATGTAATAATAATGTTGCCGGTTACGGTTGCGATATCATCAGCATGCTATCTGCTGTTTTTGTGGATTTTTGATCGAAATATTTGGACATTTATTCAGGAGTTTAGGGCTTCTTGATGAGAGTTGATTCTGAAAAAATGCTAAAGGATGAGAATTCGGAAATTTCTAATAAATGGTTTTACTTTACTATTTTGTGTTTGTTGGTTGATTATGGGCGTCCCCAAGATTTTTTGCCTATAGGTTTTTTGCGTCCGGGAATGCTGGCAATTATTCCACTTATTATTTTTATCTTTAAAGACAAAGGTCTTGCTTTAAGTAAGAGTCATCAGTTAAGAATGATCTGGTTTATACTTCTTCTCTTGGCTGTTTATATACCGTTCGCATTGAATGGTACATATGCATACCGCACATTTAGCGATATGTTTAAGTTTATGCCGTTAATCATCTCTATTGTTGTATGTGTAAATTCGGTAGAAAGATTAAAAGTCTTTATGCGGTTTTACATCGGTGTGATGACTTATGTAGCGCTTTATGGATTGATGCATAACGGTGTTGGGTCGGGCAACTATTTTGCCGATGAGAATGATATTTCCTTGTATATAAATATGGTCATTCCATTTTGCTATTTTCTTGCTATGGCTGAAACCAATAAGAAAATAAGGCTTTTATATTTTTCAGCTTTAATTATTGGTTTGATGACAGTGGTGATTTCATTTTCCAGGGGTGGATTTGTGGGTCTTGTCGTCATGTTTTCAATTGTGTGGTTTGTGAGTCCCAGAAAGATGCTGTCGCTATTTTTAATCTGTGTGTTGGCAGTAGTGGCATATGTTTATAGTGATGATACATATAAGCAGGAAATGTCAACGGTTACAGATCAATCGGAAGGCACAGCAAATGCCAGACTGATGTCGTGGGCGTCTGCTTGGGATATGTTTTTGGATTATCCGCTAGGGGTTGGTGGAAATAATTTTCAGGTTCATTTTCCAGACTACCAAGGAGATCGTTTTAAGCGCGGGATGTGGGGGCGTGTGGCCCACTCATTGTGGTTTACCCTCATTCCAGAGCTGGGGATCATCGGGATTATTTTGTATTTCAGGCTGCTCAAGTTTAACTTGAAAGATATATTGTCAATTAGGTTTAACAAAGCAGAACCAAATGCGGATGAGAAATATCTGGAGGCAATGTCAATAGCATTTCTGGCATCGCTTGCGGGTTTCTTTGCATCGGCTACCTTTATATCGGTTTTATATTATCCTCATTATTGGTATATGACGGCGATAATCGTGGCTACGGCTCGTATTGGATATAGCTTAAAGGGCGGCAGTTCGGGATCAATGCCGACATGAGCGGTAGTGTGTCGAGCTTAATGGCTGCATTTTTAGCTTGGTCCACTTTGCAAAAAGTTTTCAACAGTTTTAGATGGGCTGATAGATAACATGGTTGATAGAAATCTGAGCGATTTAAAAATTTGTCATGTGGTGTCAGGCGATTTATGGGGTGGCGCTGAAGCTCAGGTTTATGGATTGATTAAAGGTTTGAATGAGCGTGTTGCTGTCTGCGCAATATTGTTCAATTACGGGAAGCTGTATGACCGATTAACTGCTACAGGCATTAGTGTTGTGGTGGTTGATGAAAGTAATTCCGGTTTTTTGGGTTTGTTAATGGGGATGTATAAAGCGCTCAAGCGGATACGACCTGATATTATTCATGTCCATGGATTTAAAGAGAACCTTATTGCGGGGTTGGCGTCCAGGGGCTTGGGTATTAACGTTATTCGTACTCACCACGGGAAGGGTATGTTGGGGGTCAGAAAGAAATACACCTATATTGAAAGGATCAATGCCAGATATTTAAGTGATACGCTTATTGCGGTGTCAAAAGATTTATTAGAATACATTGTAAAGTGTGACGTTATATCAAATGACGCTCATGTCGTCCGCAATGGAATAAAGTGCGATTTAAAAAACCATTTCGATTCGAAACATGCTCGGTCTGACACTAACGAAGTAATTATTGGTACTGTAGGACGTTTGGTTCCAGTGAAAAACCATATTTTTTTAATAAATGCTCTAAGCAAGATGTGTGAAGTCAATGATAAGGTGAAGTTGATCATTGTTGGAGATGGCCCGTTACTTGGTGAGCTAAGTATGCAGGCTGAACGATTAAATATTTCTGAAAAATTAATTTTCACTGGATTTCAGGATGATGTAGATAAGTTTCTAGAGATGATGGATGTATTTGTTCTTTGCTCTCATCATGAAGGTGTGCCGATCTCATTGCTTGAAGCTATGTGTTTTAAAATTCCGGTAGTTTGTACTCGTGTGGGTGGAATTCCTGAAGTGATAGAGGATGGCGTGAATGGTATTCTTGTTGAGCTTGGCAATGTTTCGGCTTTGGCTGGCGCTTGTTTGGAGCTAATTGATAATCCTGTTAAGGCACGCGGTCTTGTTGATGGTGCAGTGGCTACTGTGACGGGTGATATGTCATTTGAGAGCAGTTTAACCCAAACTCTTTCTTTATATAAAAAGTACCAATAGAGCTAAAACGGTCAGTAAAGTTTTCTATGCGTGATTCAATAAAGTCTAGAGATTGTAATAAGTAAAAAAAATTATGTTAAAAAAATACTTGGAAAAAATTTACTATTTACTGCCCGTTTTTTTTCAAAACATTGCGATATCAGTGTATGGGCTTGGTGTTCGTTATACGCAGCATGCTGGCCATTATCACAAGTACTATACCGAGTCTTGCGCTCGTGCAAATTTTTCTGCGGACGAGATGGCTGCTTATGTCGATAAAGAGTTGATTCGCATTATTGCGCTTGCTGAAAATAAGGTTCCGTATTACAGCGGCCTATTTAAAGAGGCGGGAATTACTGCAAGCGATTTTTCGGGTGTTAAAGATTTACATAAAATTCCATTGCTTGAAAAATCGGTAATTAGAAGTAGCCCAGAAAGTTTGGTTAATGATGATTATGAGCTTGAAAAATTGATACAGATAAATACAACAGGCTCCACAGGAACTCCGCTTAAAATATACTGTACTGCTGATGTGCGAAGAAAAAACTATGCAATGTATGATCGTTTTTTAAATCAGGCAGGTATCCGTGTCGGTGATCGAAAGGCGACTTTTGGCGGGCGGATAGTAATCCCTTCTTTTGTGAAAGAGCCGCCTTTTTGGCGTTATAACTTGCCGCAGCGTAATTTATTATGTTCTTCCTATCATCTGGCTGATGACAATATGCCCGCATATATCGATAAGCTTCGTAGCTATAGGCCTGCTTACATAGACTCTTATCCTTCCAGTATTTATAGTCTGGCTGAGTATGCTAAAAAAAATCAAGTGGACCTTGCTGGGATGACTGCTGCAATAACAACATCAGGTGAAACATTGCATGAAAATCAGCGGCAGGTAGTTGAAGAAGTTTTTGATGCTCGGATTTATGACCAGTATGGCGCTGCTGAAATGTGTCTTTTTATTGGTCAGTGTGCGGCTGGCTTGTATCATATACACAGTGATTTTGGTGTCGTTGAGTTAATTGATGCTGATGGTCAGCCTGCGTTGCCTGGCGAAGAGGCTGAGGTGGTATGCACTGGATTTATAAACGATGTAATGCCGCTGATTCGTTACCGCATCGGCGATAGAGCTATAGCCGGTAGTCAGACATGTTCTTGTGGCAGTCCATTTCCGCTGGTTGATGCGATCTTGGGTCGGAATGATGATGTGATTGTCACCCCGGAAGGGCGGCGTGTTGGGCGGCTCAGCCCAGTGCTGAAGGGCTTTCCTGTAAAAGAGGCGCAATATTTACAGTCTAATAGTAGCAAGGTGACGGTAAAATTAGTTGTGGGTGGCGAGTATAACCGAGAGATAGAGCAGGCGTTTATCGCTGAGTTACGTAAAAGGCTTGGTGATATGATCGAAATTGAGTGCGTTCTTGTGGAAGAAATTGAAAGAGGTCGGGGGGGGAAATTCAAATCTATTCTCTCTACGATACAGAAGAATTAGCACGAAATAATATTTTCTGTTCGTTCAGTTCAGCTGGTCTTCGCTCTACCAAAGGTCTATATGAATGAACGATGCATGCTAGTGTGTCATATGGTTGTTGTTAAAGGAGCTTTAGAGTGAATATATTGTATATATGGGATGCCGACTACCCTTGGGATGTCAGGGTGGAAAAAATATGCTCTGCATTAGTTGAGCGTGGCAATACTGTACATATAGCTGCCAGAAATCTAAAAAAGTTGGCGGAATATGATATAGATAATGATCTTCATATCCATAGAATTAAACCTTATACAAATAGCAGAACAAATTATTTTCTTTCCTTCCCGGTTTTTTTTAGCCCTATATGGAAACGGTTTTTAGATAAAATAATAGCAGCTGAAAATATTGATTTAATTATTGTGCGTGACTTGCCGATGGCTATTGCCGGGATATGGGCTGGGAAAAGAAATAATATACCTGTGTTATTTGATATGGCTGAAGATTATGTTTCATTGGTTGGGGCAATGTGGAAAAGTAAGAAGTTTAAAGGCTTTAACTTGATTGTTCGCAATCCCTACTTGGCAAAAATAGTTGAGAGGTATTCTTTTAAGCGCGCTGACCATATTTTTGTTGTTGCAGAAGAGGCTGCAGACGTAGTGCTGAGAGGTGGGGGTGAAAAAGATAAAGTAACGGTAGTTGGTAATACACCATCGCTATCCGTATTCAAACAGCAAGAAAAGATAGTGAATGATACTCTTGATCTGATCGAAAAAAAATATTCTGCCATCTATGTAGGTGGAATTCAGCTAGGCAGGGGTTTGCAGATAGTTATTGAAGCTTTGCCAGAGATCGTCAGAAAAATTCCGGACTTTCTATTCGTTGTTGTTGGTGATGGTTATGCAGTTAAGCAATTAAAGGAGCAGGCGAAGCGACTTGGCGTAGAAAAATATGTGCTTTGGGTTGGTTGGGTGGAGCATCAGTTAATATATAACTACGTTAGCTTATGTAAGGTTGGGTTGATTCCCCATGTTGTAAATGATCATAAGAACACGACGATCCCCAACAAGTTATATGATTATATGGGGTTGGGATTACCTGTGGTTGCAAGTGCTGCTGCTCCATTGAAGCGGATATTGGAGGAAGAGCGTTGCGGCGTGGTATTTAAGAGTGAAAGTCCTGAAGATTTTTGCAGGGCGATAAACGATGTTTATGAACGGGCGGATGAGTATGGGGCGCTAGGTAAGCAAGCCGTAGAAAATAAGCATAATTGGAGTGTTGATGAGGAGCGTCTGGCGGAGGTCGTTAGTCGATATTCTTAGTTGTTTTAGATGAGAGCTCCTGTTCGGTTTAAAAATTCTTTTAGGTCTTTGTAAATGTTACAAGAAAGCCACCCCATTATTCGTCAGCTTATACGCTTTGTTGCGCTTCCTTATTATTATTTTATAGAAGTTAATTGGAAGGAGTGTGACGTATCGCGATGGCAGGTCGTAAAAGATCTGCTGTATATCTTCTTTAGGCTCAACTATTTCCCTGATAACTACAATAAGTGCCGTTTGTGGGAGCTACCTAGGGAGGAGTGGGTTTATTACTATGGTTCTTTGTATAATCCTTGGCAGCGCTGGCGCCTTAGAAAAGAAGTTTTTCCGATTAAATACAGGCTGTTATTTGACGATAAGCATATTTGTCATTTGCTGTGCTTGGCTTGCCAGTTGCCGGTTCCAATGGGGCATGGAATTGTAGAGGCGCGCAATTTTAAACAGCGGATGCTTGAGATTTTGAGTGATCGTCCAGATAAAAAGCTCATACTTAAACCAATAGAGGGGAGAGGGGGCGCAGGAATATTGTTTGTGAGCAAGGCCGATGAGGGCATTGTAGTTCAGGCAGGCAAGGAGTTTTTTCCGCTTGATTCATATGAGTTGACGTCGGTGGCAGTGGTTCAAGAGTTTCTGGAGCAGCATCAGGCGTTGGCTGCTTTTTCCAGTTCAGTAAACACCATTCGAATTGTTACGATGATGACCAGATCTGGCGATGTGATTATTATTGGTGCTAGATTGCGAATCGGTATTGGTGGTGCACTGTTGGATAATACATCTCAGGGTGGGGTCGCGGTCAAGATTAATATGGATGATGGAACTTTAGTCGATGTGGCTCATGATAATAAAGGTCGGTCGTTTTATATTCATCCAACTTCCAATATTGCTTTTGAAGGATTTACAGTTCCATGTTGGCAGCAGGTTGTGGCGCTTGCTGAAGAGGTCCAAAGAAAATTGCCATATAATAAATTGCTTGGTCAGGATATAGCGGTTTCAAAAGATGGGCCGGTCATTATTGAGCTTAACGCTGAGTATGATAATGTTATGTTTGAGCAAGCATGTGGGCCTTTATTAAAAAATAAATTAGTACGCGAAGAATTTTCGGCCTACGGACTGCTGATCAATAAGTATCAAAAAAATTTACAATAATAAATGAGATTGCAGTCTCTAAAAAATTAATTTGATATTTCTTTGTTTTGAATATGGGGCTTTCTTGATCGGGTTACTCTTTTTAATAGTGACTATTTGAATTTTGAAAGTAGTAGGTTTTTGAGTGGTGTCGCTAATGGCTTTTCAATCGTTATGTTAATGACCCATGAAATAAATAACATAATGACGATTGTGGTGAAGATCAATATTTCTTCAGCGATGAAGCTTGAATATTGGTCAATTATTGCTTTGCCGGCGAGGTTGTGTATTAAGTATAGCGGGTATGTGAGAGCGCCAAGAGTCAGAATTATTTTGCGTTGCTTTATCTTTATTCTGTCGGTGGCCATTGCATATATCAATGCATAAGAAAGCCAAATTATTATTACTGCAATTGATTTTGTGGTGGCGTTGGCGACTAATAGAAAGCCATCGGCCTGGTCGAATGCTTTAAAGCTTGAGATTACTAATGAAGATAGCAGGACGATCAAGTTGAAAGGAGTGTTGCCTTCTTTTTGTATTAAAAAGCAAGCTATGCCGGCAATAAAAAATGAGGAGTAGCCAGGTGAAATAAACCACCCCATAAAAAAAGGCTGCCCCGTCAAGCTGTGGAGAACTGTTATTCCAAGCCATAAACTCAGCCATATTTTATACTGGTGAAAAACACCAAAAAGTAATAATAAAAAAATGCATAGGTAAAACTTGAGTTCTTTCTTGAGTGTCCAATAGACGCCGTCTATATCTTCAAATCCCATATATTCATTCAAAAGTGTAAAATTGGCTAATATTTGGGCAATGCTGAAATTGTCTTTTGTGAGTATGGTAAGTGTTAGCACGGTAAATATAACACCGGCCCATAGAGCTGGGTATAATCGTACAAACCTGGAGATTCCAAATTGGATTGGCGTTCTATTTTCAGCAGATAGAGCAATAACATAGCCGCTAATAATGAAGAATAGCGGTACCCCGAGATATCCAAATTGGGTGATTGTAGCCAGTGTTGGGAACGCGGTAGATTCTGGTCGTGAAATATAGTGGTAAAGTACTACAGCTAAAGCGGCAAAAAATCTTATCAAGTCTAATGCGGCAATTCTCATCTTCTTTCCTTGATGGCTGGCATGGTTTTCTACGGTTAATAAAATGCTTGGTTGTTGATGTAAATTTTGGCTTACCTAAATCAAACCACCGTGGCCCAGTTGCCGTTTTGCTCAGCTAAAATTATCAGTTAGTGTTTGTATAATTCTTGGTGTGGCTTTGCCATCACCATATGGGTTAATTGCAGTTGCCATTTTGTTGTAGAGAGTATCATCATTGAGTACGTTTTCTATACCGTTGGTTATGGATTTTGTATTGGTGCCGACTAAAAGGACGGTTCCTGCTTCTACAGCCTCTGGGCGCTCTGTGACATCACGCATCACCAGAACGGGCTTGCCCAGTGATGGCCCCTCCTCCTGGACCCCACCAGAGTCGGTTAAGATTAAGTCAGCGTTGGACATAATCCAGACAAATGGTAAGTATTCTAAAGGTTTGATTAGTATTACATTATCTAGCCCGTTTAATATTTTGTTGACTGGGGTCTGTACGTTTGGGTTTAAATGCACGGGATAAATAAAATCCCAGTCGGGATGGTTATTGGCGAGTTCTTTGATGGCGTTACACAGATCTATAAATCCTTGGCCAAAGTTTTCTCTACGGTGCCCGGTTATCAAGATCAATTTTCTGGATTTATCGGATACTTTATTGATGATATCTGTCCCGAATTGGTGTTCTAGTAAGTCTTCGTCGAGGTGTTTTACTTTGTCGGTGGCAATTTTTAATGCATCAATAACGGTGTTTCCCGTTTTCGTGATGGTTGATTCTGATATATTTTCTGCTAATAAATTGTTGACTGCTGCGGGTGTCGGCGCAAAATTAAAATTACTTAGCCGCCCGACTAGTGAGCGGTTGGCCTCTTCGGGGAACGGCGCCTGCATGTTTCCTGTTCTTAACCCGGCTTCTACGTGGCCTATTTTTACCCCTTCGTAAAAGGCGGCTAAGCTTGCTGCAAAGCATGTAGTGGTATCACCATGTACCAGGACGATATCGGGTTTTGTCTCTTTAATAACATCTGAAACGCCATGCAGAACCCTTGAGGTAATCTCTGCGAGGGATTGACCTGGTTTCATTAAGTTAAGATCAAAATCTGGTTTGATATCAAATATCGAAAGGACTTGGTCCAGCATCTCTCTGTGCTGCGCGGTAACACAGACTAAAGGAAAAAAGTTTGGATCATTTTGCAATCCGAGCACAACGGGAGCCATTTTAATCGCTTCCGGCCTTGTGCCGAAAACGTTAAGTACCTTTATAGTCATTGCTGTTTTATACCTTTGTCGGATTTCTGAGGCGCTGTTAGTCGTAATATCTATGGCATGTTTTTTTACTGGTGAATGTTTACTTCTATACCATAACAATCGACCAGTAATGATTATGCTTTGATTGGAAGTATGCTGTATTTATTTCGGGGCTTCAATATCAACTTTCGGTATGATATCTCGTTGTTTCAATGTGGTTTATTTTGAAAAATTATGCTATTTAGTTTGTGTGTCGGGATTTGTGCTTGGTGCAGTGTAAAATGCCTATATAATAGAAGTATATTAACTGAGTATTTCAACTAATATCAGTTCACAGTGTTAAAAAATAGAGGCTGTATGAAAGAAAAAGTATTACTAGTGCTTGCCGAGATTCCTTACCCAGCGACAAGGAATGGCTATACGCTTCGATATTACCCATTGATTAAAGAATTGGCACAATATATCGATGTGGATTTGATCTGTTTGGCTGATGGCAGTGGTGAAGTTGAGCATGGAGATCTCACGGATTACACCAACAGTATAACTATTTTACGTACCAGTAGGGCTGCTGATTCCTTTCTGGATAAAATTAAAAGCTTATCTTGCATGTTCTCTCCTTGGGGTATTCCTTATCGATGTTATCGTCATGGCGCTGTGAAGCTTGCAGCTCAAATTATTGATGTTTGTGAAAGCCATTATAATGCCGTTTTGTGGGTTGCTCCGGGTTTGACTGAGGCGTTAAAAATATGTCGCCGATCTATCACTGCTGATCGCTGGGTGATGGATATGATTGACTCGCCAACTTTGACTGAGTCACGTACCAGTGGCGCTAAAACTATCAAGGGTAGGCTTAAGCTGGCAAAAATGCGTCGCTGGGAATTGGATATTATTTCTGTATGTGATTTGGTGGTGTATATATCCCCAAGAGATAGGCAGGAAATAGAAGGCTACGTTGTTGATGCCGATAGAAAATTAGCGGTGATACCTAATGGGATATTTATTGATAACTATTCTTCGGAAGCGTTGACATTGCGGACCCCTAGCATTGGTTTTCTTGGAAATATGTCTTACCTACCAAATGTAGAGGCTGTGCATACGTTGTGTCGTGTCCATGCCCAGGCAAAGTTGCGTGTGCCAGGCTTGCATTTATATATTATTGGCCGGGACCCCTTGCCGGAAATAAAAGCTTATGAAGCTGATGACATCTCGGTTACTGGCACCTTGGATAATATATGGCCACATGTTAATGGGGTGGATTTGTTTGTATTGCCAATGGCAATGGGCGCTGGGCAGCAGAACAAAATGTTGGAAGTTATGTATGCTAAAAAGCCTATTATATCTTCGTCCGTTTCTAATGGCGGTGTATGCGCAATTCATGGTGAATCAATATTGATTGCTGACGATGAAAAAAGTTGCGTAGAGCAAATAGTTGACATGTTCGGCGATTTGCAACAGATGAAAAAGATTGCGGATGGTGGTGCTGATTTTGTTAATCAGCGTTATTGCTGGGATAAAGTAGGGCGTGATTTTAATCAGAAACTGGTTGGAACAGTAGCCTAAAAATCAGCATAGATAGTGTAGCTAAGCCGTGAGTGCAGCCTGGTTAGCAGGCTGAGTATAAATAAATAGATTCAGGTTTTTAACGGGAGGTTAGTAGCTTTAAAGCCTGAGAGATGTCTTTTATTAAACGGTTGGACCTGCTATGGCAGGGTAAAGTGAGTAGAGCCTCCGCAAACCTGGCAGCGTGGCGATTATCAGAGGTTAGCGTCACCAAAGAGTTTATCCCTGGGATTCGATCAATACTAGAGCCGTACATAGTACTGGCGCCAAGCCCTTTCGTATTTAATATTTTGTAGAGTTGGTCTTTGTTCTGTCGCTGTTCACATAGAACGGGGTAGCGCAGTAATGGGTCTCGATTTTGCTGAGCGATGGGGTGTATTAAGCATTGCATTGCTAGTGTTTCGTCTAAATTTTTTTCAATGGTGCGCGCTCTTCGCAGGTAGCAATGAATGTTGGCTTGTAGCCAGTGCTTTCTGACAGAATCGATAGCCGTTATTTGTTTTAAGGGCTTATAAATAGTTTGGCCAATGTTGAGCAATGGATTTCTATTGGCTAGCCAATAAAATTTGGGGTGGATGAGTAAATTATAAGCTCTTATTTTTAATGTTAACAGGCGATCATCGCTTGAGGCATGAATATAGGGGCTTAGCTGGAGTCGATTAGTAAACGTGGAATTAATAAGGCAGAGTCCGCCTCCCAGCAAGCTGACCGGTTTACCTCGCCCAAATGAGGTAATAATAAAGTCGCCTTGCAATTCAGTAGGGCGGGTTAATGGGGTATAGGATTGTGCATTGTCTTCAATTAGGTGGCAGTGTGCGGGGAGTAGGTTTTTTATCTCCTTTAGTCGTTCAGGTATGCCTAGAAAGTTTACCGCGATCACTGCAATCGTATTGCCCGAGAGGTTCTGCTTAAGTTCAGATAAACATAAGGTAGGTTGATTGGGCGTAATATCGACAACCACAGGCTTTATTTTTGCAAATACAGCTGCACTGACTAAATCGGGGCAGCAGTAGGCTGGGATAATGACTTCAGGGTGTTTGACGTCGGGATGTAGCTGTTTCGCAGCGAGTAAGGCTAAGGCCAGTGCGGAGGTGCCGGAGTCTACATAGTGCGCATTGAAGCCGTCAAATTCAGGCGCAGGTTCCACAAGCTTGGGTATAAGAATAGCTTCCCCTACAGGAGGGAGATCCCCGTGTATTATCGGGTCGAGGGTTGCCATACGCTCATCCGTTTGCCACTTAAAAACTGGCAGCTAGCATCAAAAATAGCAAGGTTCACTTGTACGAAGAAGTAGATTAATTTGCTGATCGGGAACTGCCTTATTTTTTGAGAGTAGTGTGCAGATAGAGCGGTTCCATAGAATATTATTTGTAGTAGGCATACGAAGTTATAAATACTGGCCTCGCCCCACAACATTAAATTAGTCACTAAGAGTAATATTAAAAACCAGGGCTCTAGCCAGCGCATTAATTTGTGGCTAATGACCTGAAAAGCAAAGACGCCATGCTTTAGCGGATTTATGGCTTGTGGATTGCTGTTAAGTGCAGTTAGGCCGCGGATGACAGTGCGCGTTTTTCTGGCGTATTCTTTGCTGGGTCGCTCAGGTCTTGATAGTAGCCTAATACATCTGGTGCGCTAATCGAAGCATAGCCATTGGCGGCTGTGTTTAAGGCCGTGTTAAAGTCGCTTGGCGAATGAATATCCCAAGTTTCGCAAATGATTTTCCTGGCAGCAAAGAATGAGCCGCTTAAGCCAACTAATCCTGCGAGTTTAGACTCCAGTTGACGCAACCACATTTCATATTTGACATAAGCGCCCTCTCCAGCGACTTCGCCATTTTGGTTCAGCACACGGTCTTCACTGGAGACGGAGCCAATAGTTGGATCAGTAAAGTATTTACCCAATATGCTAAGGGCATCTTCAGGAATTTGAGTCGCTGTATCAGAAAAGACAATCACGTCACCACTGGCTTGCTGGATGGCACAGAGTTGCGCGTGCTCTTTTCCGAGTCGTTCAGTAGCTCTGACAAGTTTTATACCTTTATTGGAATACTCGTTGACGATGTCATCGGTACCGTCATCTGAGCAGTCTGAGGCTACAATAATTTCAAGTTGGGCTTCCGGGTAGGTAAGTTCGAGTGAATTATCCAGCTTCTCTCTGATGCGGCTCGCTTCATTGTGGGCTGTAATAATCAGTGTGAGATTTGGAAAAGGGCTTGCAGGTTGCTCCTTGATTGTTAACGTCGGTTTCATTTTTATCAGGAGAATGAGAATAACGGGATAGATAAAGTAGCTGTAAGCCGATAGTAGTAGTAGTGTCCAAAAAATAATCTCTAGCATTTTGATTCTGCTTCTTATTTGTTTCGATGAAAGCGATAAAAGGAAGGAGGCTATTTCAGCCGTTAACGTAATCTCAAATGTCCTATTGTAGAAGTGAGATGTCTTTTTGTCTTGTGAGAATTAAAAAAGTGGGATTTTGCACATTCGACTGCTGCTGGAAAAACAAAGGTGTCAGCAAATTGGTTTTTTAAAAGATGATTATAATAACCAGTTAATCGCAATGGGGTTGAAATATGTACAGAAAACCCTCTAAAACAGCGCTTTGACGTATTTATCTGCTGAATTTTAGGCGCTGGGGCAAATGTTACACTCCAGCTTCTCCCTGTTTTTGTAATCGGCGAATAACATAGACAGCGGTAAATGGAGTATTATTTACGTTGCTAAGGGCCATATTTTTTTCTATATATAAAGGGATGTGTGTCTTTTGTCGCGATTGGGCTTGCATAGATATGCGCCTACATTATGGGGGTGCATAGAGTGACTTCTGGCTGGCATACAGTTAGCCACTAAGGCCTTCGATGTTGTTTGGCGCAATGCCAAGTATTCTCGGTTGAAACTCTAATAAAGCCACATGTTCTGGCAGCACTAATTGTGTAGCGTTAAAGCAAATTAATAAGGGATGGTGCATGGGCATCATATTCGGAGTTGAATTAAGATGACTAAAATGGATTTGCCTAATACTAAGCAATCTTGTGTGGTGTTGGGGGAGCAGTCACTGCTGGTCCAGTGTTGCGAGCTATTGCTGAGCAGTAATTATCAGGTTGAAATGGTAGTTACTAATAATCAGAGTATTGTGCAATGGTGCTGTGAACACGCTATCAAGCATATTTCTAAAATTGACGAGCTGATACCCGCTGTAGGTGATAAGCCGATTGATTTCCTTTTTAGTATTACCAACCTCAAAATGTTACCGGCTGAAGTGCTGGCGATCCCCAAGGTATTGGCGATAAATTTTCATGATGGACCGCTGCCAGCCTATGCGGGTCTGAATGCGCCCGTGTGGGCCTTATTGCATGGCGAACAGCAGCATGGGGTTAGCTGGCACATCATGACCAGCGACGTAGATAAAGGTAATTTACTGGCACAAAAATATTTCCCGATTGTCCCCGGCGAAACGGTTTTTACCCTTAATGCAAAGTGTTATCAGGCGGCAATAGAGTCGTTTACCGAGCTATTGGATGGCTTGGCAAAAGGTGCGTTAGAGGGCGTTAGTCAAGGTGAAGCAGGGCGCTCTTACTTTGGGCTGGTAGATCGCCCGGTGGCAGCGGCGACCATTGATTGGAATCAGGGTTTTCGAGATATTGATCGGCTGGTGCGGGCGCTGGATTACGGGCCTTATCCCAACCCGGTGATCGCTCCCCGTATCGTATTGGGGGCCCAGCATCTACTAGTGTCCACACCTGAATTTGTTGCGCTGGAAGCTAACACCGCTGTTGGCAGCATTATTTCTTGTTGCAGTAAAACCTTAACCGTTGCGACTGCTGATGGGGGTATTCGGTTTACCAGGTTGACTGATTTGGATGGCAAAGTTGTTGATGTTGTTGCCGTACTGGCAGCCTGTGGGCTTAAAGCAGGTGATTGTTTGCCAGTGATAGAAAGCGATCAGCAGCAGTTGTTAACTGAAACCGTACGAAAGCTGGTTCGCTACGAGCCTTACTGGGAGCGACGGCTATTGTTGTCTGAACCGCTTGAGGCGCCGTATAGTCAGCAGCAACGTCGACAGCAAGCAGATTGGCAGCAGTGTGAACAGGTGCTGCCTCTGACTGGATTGGGTGGCGATTTTATCACTTCGGTATTTGCGCTGTTATTGAGCCGGCTGGGGCGTAAAACCCATTATACGCTGGCGTACCGTCCCCTTAGTTTGCAGCAATTGGACCCTGTGTTGCAGGATTATTTTGCGCCTGTAGTGCCATTGGTGGTCAATGTTGAGGGGGGAGAGACTTTTCAGCATTGGCAACAGGGCTTTGCGGTTGATTTGCAGCAAGCGGAGCAGCGAGTGAGTTATCTGTCGGACTTGCGCGCCCGTGTACCTGCTTTGGCGGGGTCACTGGGTTGTGAAGAGTTCCCTATACGATTGGATCGAGTGCAGAGTTTATCCGACTATTCGGTGCTGGCACCAACGGAGCATAATCAGTTAGTGATTGTGGTGCCGACGGATGGCAGCAGCTTGCATTTTCGCTACGATGCGCGAGCGTTGGATGCGACTGCTATCAGTCGTCTATTTGAACAATTTATCGTGTTGCTGGACGGGGTGATGGCCGATCAGGCAGCACTGTTATCGATGTATCCAATAGTTCCTGCAGCAGAACTCGCGCAGTTGGCTGAGTGGAACGGCACGGCTGGCGATAGCGATATTAATGATTGCGTGCACCAACTATTTGAGCGTCAGGTACTGAGTCAGCCAGATACCATCGCTTATGTATTCGAGGGTGAGCAGCTAACGTACCAGCAACTGAATAGCAGAGCCAATCAGTTGGCGCGGCACTTATTAGACAGTGGTGCCAGAAGCGGTGATTTGGTCGGTATTCTGGTTGATCGCTCGCTGGATATGGTGATTGCGCTGCTGGCGACGTTGAAGGCGGGTTGTGCTTATGTCCCGCTGGACCCGGTTTACCCAAAAGACCGCCTGGCTTATATGGTGGCAGACTCCGGTCTCGAAATGCTAATCACTCACCGTAAGCTGGCCACTTTGCTGGGCGGTTATGGGGTCAAGCGGATTATTGTGGATGAGTTGCAGGGCGCGTTGGTCTCCTATGATGAAAGTGATTTGGGCGAGGTGGTTGATCCCGCGTCCCTGGCTTATATGATTTATACCTCGGGTTCTACCGGTAAACCCAAAGGGGTGATGGTAGAGCACCGCAATGTGATTAACTTTTTTGCCGGTATGGATCAGCGGGTGGAACCGGCACCGGGAACCTGGTTGGCCGTGACTAGTATCTCCTTCGATATATCAGTATTGGAAATATTTTGGACTTTGGCTCGAGGTTTGACCGTAGTGTTGTATGCGGATGCCGTACGCCAGAAATCCGATGCGGGTATTCCGCTTAGCGCCTACCCGGATCAATCCGTCGAGTTTGGTTTATTCTATTGGAATGTGGCAACTGACGAAAATCAGTACGATCAGGATAAGTATCGATTGCTGTTAGAGGGTGCTAAATACGGCGATCAGAATGGTTTCAATGCAGTGTGGACACCCGAACGGCACTTCGCCGCATTTGGCGGTTTATTTCCCAATCCTGCTGTTACCGGTGCCGCAGTTGCTGCAATCACCGAAAATATTTCTGTTCGTGCCGGTAGTTGTGTAGTGCCGTTACATAGCCCTATTCGGGTAGCAGAAGAGTGGGCGGTGGTTGATAACTTGTCTAATGGTCGTGCGGGAATCGCTATAGCTGCGGGGTGGGCGCCACCGGATTTTGCCATTAAACCGGAAAATTTTTCCGACGCTAAAAATATTATGTTTGAGTCGGCAGAAACAGTACGTAAATTGTGGCGTGGTGAAACCTTGAACTTCCCGGGGCCAGATGGCAAAGAGGTCGCTGTTCGAACGTTACCGCGTCCGCTGCAGGCAGAGTTGCCGCTATGGGTTACTACCGCAGGTAATATTGATAGTTATGTGCGCGCCGCCGAAATTGGCGCTAATGTGCTGACCCATTTACTCGGGCAGACCATTGAAGAAGTCGCTGAAAAAGTGAAAGCGTATCGGTCGGCCTGGAAAGCGGCTGGCCATCCTGGCGAAGGCACAGTGACGCTAATGCTGCATACGTTTGTCGGTGAGGATGCGGCGACGGTGCAGGAACAAGTGCGGCAACCATTGAAAGACTATCTAAAAAGTGCGATGTTTTTAGTCAAAGCGGCGGCCTGGCAATTTCCTACTTTTAAGAAAATGTCGGAGCAGCAAGGCAAAACCCTTGATGACTTTTTCGAAACTATTTCTGACGAGGATATGGATGCGTTGCTGGAGTTTTCCTTTCAGCGCTATTTTCACACCAGCGGTTTGTTTGGTACTCCCAAGAGTGCGATGCAAATGGTGGATAAAGTAAAAGCATCAGATATAGATGAAATTGCTTGTCTAATAGATTTTGGTATCGATACCGAACTGGTGCTCGAACATCTGCCGTACCTCAATCAGCTGCGTGAATATAGCCAGCAAGTGCTTAAGGCGGATACTACTGCCGTTGATGATTATAGTTTGCCGGCGTTATTTCAACGGCATAACGTTACCCATTTTCAATGCACACCGTCGATGGCGACAATGTTAGCAGCCGACAAGCAGGCGCGCTCGGGATTGGCTGCTCTTAAGCATATGATGGTTGGGGGTGAGGCGTTTCCTCCGGAGCTAGCGAGCGAGCTTAAGTCTCTGGTAAGCGGTCGCGTTTCAAATATGTATGGACCTACCGAGACTACAATTTGGTCGAGCACCGGAGATGTCGAAGGCGGCAATGCCCAGTCAGTGTCTATCGGTCGCCCATTGGTTAATCAACAAATTCATATACTTGATGAAAATCAGCAGCCGATGCCCATTGGTTTGGCGGGCGAATTGGTTATTGCTGGCGATGGCGTGGTCCGCGGCTATCACAATCGAGCGGATTTAACCGATACTGTTTTTATTGAGGATAAGTACTCCGAGGGCGTAGGCGCACGCATGTATCGCACCGGTGACCTTGCCCGCTATCTTGCTGATGGCCGTTTAGAGTGCATGGGGCGGGTCGATCATCAGGTCAAGATCCGTGGCTATCGGGTTGAGCTGGGAGAAATAGAATCCCTATTGCGTCAACATCAATCAGTGATGGAGGCAGCGGTAATCTTGCGGGAGGATTCGCCTGGTGATAAACGGTTGGTCGCTTATGTTCGTTGCCACACGATTCAGGATTTGGATGCTTCTGAGCTAAAGTTGTTTTTAAAGGAGCAGCTGCCAGATTTTATGGTGCCCTCTTTGTTTGTGGCATTGCATGAACTGCCCTTAACACCCAATGGAAAAATAGACCGCAAGAGTTTGCCCAAGCCGCAACAATCGTCGACCGCCACGGAAGATTCAAAGGCGCCGGAAAATGATGCGGAAATCATGATTGCCGATATCTGGAAGCGAGCGCTGGACATCCCTTCCGTCGGTGTGCGGGATAACTTTTTTGATATTGGCGGCCATTCTTTATTGATTGTGCAAGTGTTAAAAGAGTTACAGGAAAAAGTGTCCAAACCGGTACAGATGACAGATTTGTTTAAATACACAACGATAGAAGCATTGGTCGAATTTATTAGTGGTGATGGTGATGGCGCAAAAACGCTGGATCAAAGTCAGGCCCGGGCGGCTGCGAGAAAAGCGGCTGCGGGGCGACGTCGCCGTCGCTAGTTTGGGGCGTAAAGTTCAATCGGCCAATGAATTGTTATTGGGCTGCAAAAAAATACAAGGTTAAAAGTAATAATGATTGATGAAAACGAACAGGCTGATGATTTTGAGGCGGGAAGCAGCGATATAGCGATAGTGGGTATGGCTTGTCGTTTTCCTGATGCTGATAGCCCAAGCCAGTACTGGAATAATTTGCAGCGCGGGCATGAGTCTATCACTATGCTTACCGATGAAGAGTTGTTGGCGTCGGGTGTATCAAAGGAGCAAATTAAGCATCCAAATTATGTAAAGTCCGGTATGTTTCTGCAGCATATGGAAAATTTCGATGCGGGCTTTTTTGGCTTCAGTCCTATGGATGCGAAAGTCATGGATCCGCAACATCGGCATTTTCTTGAAGTAAGCTGGGAGGCATTTGAAGATGCCGGTTATGATCCCGCTGACTTTTCCGGTTCCGTTGGGGTGTTTGGTGGTTCCGGCCACAATGCATACATGCCCTATAATTTGCTGACTAATCCAGACTTGATGGATGACCTGGGTTTCTTTCTGGTTCGTCATACGGGTAATGATAAAGACTTTCTCACCACTAGAGTGTCCTATTGCTTTGACTTAAAAGGTCCAAGCATTAATGTCCAAACCGCTTGTTCCACCTCATTAGTCGCTGTGCATTCTGCAGTACAAAGCTTATTAAACGGCGAGTGTGATATGGCTTTAGCCGGTGGCGTTACCATCGACTTGCCGCACCGTAGGGGCTATCAGTTTAAAGATAGCGAAATTCTGTCTCCCGATGGACATTGCCGGCCGTTTGATGCGAGTTCCAAGGGTACGGTTTTTGGCAGTGGTGCAGGGGTGCTGGTATTACGTCGCCTTGATGATGCCATTGCCGCCAAAGACAATATTCATGCGGTCATTAAGGCCTCCGCTATTAATAACGATGGTGCAGGTAAAGTAAGTTATTTGGCGCCCAGTGTTGATGGCCAGACCGCAGCCATTCATGAAGCATTGGAAATTGGGGAAATAGATCCGCAATCGGTTGAGTATGTTGAGTGTCATGGTACGGGCACGCAGCTCGGTGATCCTATTGAGGTTGCCGCACTCACCCAAGCTTATGGTGCCGGACATGATCGCAAACAATACTGTGCCATTGGCTCCGTTAAATCGAATATCGGTCACCTTGATACAGCCGCAGGTGTCGCCAGTTTAATTAAAGTGGTGCAGTCACTAAAGCATAAAAAAATCCCGCCTACACTGCACTATCGAGCACCAAATCCCTCAATAGATTTTTCTGCCAGTCCATTTTTTGTCAATGCGGAGTTGCGCGATTGGCAGTGTGCCGACAGCCGTCGTGCTGGAGTAAGTTCCTTAGGTGTGGGTGGGACTAATGCCCACATCATTGTTGAAGAGGCAGAAATTTTAGAAAGTGGTAGCTGTCCACGCGATTGGCAGTTGTTGATGATTTCAGCGCGTAGTGATCAGGCATTACAGAGAGCTACAGATCGATTGGCTGAATTTTTGGATCCGGATGACGCGGCTAATCAGGATGCCGCTCCGCAGCTAGCGGATGTGGCTTATACCCTGGCAGTAGGGCGGCGCAGTTTTAACAAGCGGCGTTTTGCTGTCGTGCAATCAACCGCGGATGCGGTTACGGTATTGGATGGTACCGAGCGCGGACGAATTGAGTCGGCCGACACCCGGACGTTGAGCGCGAGCTCGCGTTTATGTTCGCTGGCGGCGGCGCGCAGTATGCGGGAATGGGCGCCGGTTTATATCTCGACGAGCCAGTCTTCAGGTCAACAGTCGATGAGTGTTTGCAACTGCTGGAAGAATTTATTGATTATGATTTAAAGGCGTTGCTGTATCCCGAGACGGATGATTTGGCGACAGCGGGACGGGAATTAGAGCGCCCCAGCCGTTCACTTCCAGCACTATTTGTTACTCAGTATGCGCAGGCGCGATTATGGATGTCGATGGGGGTAGAACCCAAGGTATTGATCGGCCATAGCATGGGTGAAAATACCGCGGCATGTATCGCCGGGGTGTTGTCACTGAAGGACGCATTGGGCTTGGTGGCGTTGCGTGGCCAGCTGTTTGAGACTGTTCCTGAAGGCGGCATGCTCAGTGTGCAGTTAGATGAAAAACAATTGCAGTCATTATTATCGCCCCAATTGTCAGTCGCCGCTCAAAATGCGCCCGGCTTGTCTGTGGTGTCGGGGCCTAAACAAGCGCTGGCGGCATTGGAAAACGTACTCGCGGCCAGAGAGTTTTCCTATCAGCGGGTGCATATCGATATTGCTGCCCACTCCAGCATGCTGGAGCCAATTCTTGGAGCGTTTGGGGATTATGTTCGTTCGATCTCGTTGAGTGAGCCTAATATACCGTTTATTTCCAACCTGACCGGTGATTGGATAAAAGATCGCGAGGCTACTGACCCTGAGTATTGGGTTAAGCACCTACGCAACACCGTTAGATTCAGTGATGGTGTGGGTTGCCTGCTTGAAACCAACCAATACAATTTGTTGGAAGTGGGACCCGGTCGGACATTAAGCAGTCTCGCTGCGATGCATCCTGAAAAGACCTTGCAGCATACTATCCAGTCATCACTGCGGCACCCGGACGAAGTCGTTGCGGATGTGCCGTTCATGCTGGCTGCTTTGGGTCGGCTGTGGCAGGGAAATTGTATTTTTAATAAAGCCGGTTTATTTGCCGATCAGGATCGGCGTCGAGTATCCATCCCCACGTATGCCTTCGACCACGTCCGGCATTGGGTTGAGCCTGGCAAGTCGCTGGCTGGTAAAGCCCTGCAGCGCCGTGAACAGCTAAATGAATGGTTGTATCAGCCGGTTTGGCAGCGGCAGCCGCGCTTGGAATTAACGGCTGATTTAAGCAATAGCAAAGTCTTGTTATTGGCTGGCCAACATACTTTGAATACAGCGCTGGTGGCGTCATTGCAAAGCCGCGGCGCAACCGTGATCGATGTACGCATTGGTAATCGTCTGCAAGTCGACGCCACGCCGATGACGGTACGAGCAGGCAATAGTGATGATTTCGTGTATCTTGTCGACAAGTTGCAGCAAGACGGCCAGCTAATCAATTATGTTATTCACAGTTTGGCGCTAGAGCTGGATCCTGCACAAGGCTGTTCGTTGGACAATTTAGCTGAGCAGCAAACACTGGTGTTCGATAGCTTGTTTTATCTTTCCCAAGCTGTCGGTAATGAAGGCTGGGAACACGATCAGCGCTGGTTATTGTTGACCGCGGGCGCACAGCAGGTGGCAGGAGAGGAAATGGGCTCCGCACTGCAGGCGTTAATGAATGGGCCGGCACGGGTTATTCCGCACGAGATGCCGAATATTTCCTGCGTCTCTGTAGATCTTTCACTGCAGCAGGCAGTAGCCCATGAGGCTAGCCTTGCTGAAACTTTATTAGCAGAGCTTACCGCTACAGAAGGCGCAGTCGCTTTGCGCGGTGCGGCGCGGTTTAGTCAAAGTTACCAGCATGTGGTTGGCAACCAGACGACTGCCACCGCGGTGCGGGATCAGGGTGTTTATCTTATTACCGGGGGAACCGGCGGTCTGGGCTTGGTTGCCGCCGAGGCCTTGTTACAGGACGCGCAGGTTAAAGTGGCGTTATTGGCTAGACGTAATTTGCCCGAGCGACAATATTGGCAAGCGCTTATTGCTGAGCAGGTGGCTGAAGCACCTACATTAAGTCGAATTCTGGCGCTGGAAGAGCGCGGTGCCGAGGTCATGCTGGTCCAAGCAGATGTCAACAATGTTAGCAGTATGAGTGCGGCGATTGATCAGGTTCAGCAGCAACTGGGCCCTATAAATGGAGTCATTCATACCGCCGGTGTCATCGATGATGAGTTAATTCAGCTCAGGAGTATTGAGCAGGTGGCGCAAGTACTGGCACCTAAAGTCACTGGAACTTTAGTGCTACAGCAGCTGCTGGATTTATCGGCGTTGGACTTTATGGTGCTGTACTCATCGACCAGTGCTTTTTCTGGATTGCCGGGACAGGTTGATTATGCCGCCGCTAATGCCTTCCTTGATAGCTTTGCTCATGCCTGTGTTGATGCCAATGTCATTTCGATAAATTGGCCAGCTTGGCGAGACGTGGGAATGGCCGCGGCGATTGCTGATGGTAGCAAGCAGCGCTATCAGCCCGCGGGAAGGCCGGTGGAGCATCCTTTGTTGGATCGCTGTATTCGCGAAGATGAAACGCAGGCTGTGTACTCAACCTTGTTTGATGTGGAAAGTTACTGGTTGCTGAGCGAGCATCGCATTAAAGAGGGTGGCGCATTAATTCCCGGCTCCGGATTTGTCGAATTGGCAAGAGCTGCCTTTGCTGAGGCTAAGGGCCCTGGCCCAGTAGCGATGCAGGACTTGGCTTTTGAGTTGCCTTTTTTTGTTGCTGATCATGAGTATAAAGCACTGCAGGTGAGTTTATTTTATCGCGAGCAAGGTGCTGACTTTACGATCACCAGTGATAGCGACGGCGATGTCGTCGAACATGTGAGGGGTTCTATTCGACGCGGCGATGATGTTAACGAGCAGTTGGATTTGTCGGCCATAATGAGTAATTGCCAACAAGGGGTGCAGGGTTTCCATGATGCTGACCATCACCCCTATTTGGATTTTGGCGCCCGCTGGCAAGTGTTGAACAAAGTGCATTATGGCAGGGAGCAAGCGTGTATCGATTTGCAATTAGACGAAAGCTATTGCGATGAATTACAGCACATGCATCTGCACCCTGCCATTTTGGATATGGCCACAGCCGGCGCGCAAGTGATCATTCCTGAATACCATGCGCAAGATGAATTATATGTACCGGTGGGCTATGGACGTTTGCGCTTTAGTGGTGAATTGAGCCCGCAGATGTTTAGCCATGTGGTCTATAAATCTGGCGATGGCGGTGTTCATAATCATGACATTGCCAAGTTTGATATTCGTATTTGTGATGATCAGGGTAAGGTGGTGGTGCAGGTTGATGACTTTACCATGCAGCGTATTGTTGATGTATCCGCATTGCGGCGGGCGGTGGATAGCGTCGGTCGAAATGATAACGCCAGCTTAGAGCGAACGTTGGAATTAGGTATTGGTGCAGAAGAGGGTACAGCTGCTTTGCTGCATGTGCTCGGACAGCGCTCTATGCCGCAAACGGTAGTCAGTGTCTATGAATTAGCGGCGTTGCAGGCTGAGCTGTTAGCGCCTTTTGCGGCACCGGAGCCCGTGAGTAATGAAGTGGTTCACGATCCTGATGTTGACCCTGAAATTGTTGAAATTGAACAAGTGCTGCTGGCCAACGAGGCTATTGAGGCTATTGTTGTGCGTTCGCATCTTGACGAAGCGGGTGAACGACGGTTGATTGCGCATTTTGTGCCGGATTACGATCATAATATAACGGTTAGTGAGTTGCGTCGCTTTGCCAAAGACGTATTGGCATTAGGCAGTGTTCCACAGCAATTTATTGAGCTGGATGAAATGCCTGTCAGCGAGAGCGGTGAAATTGACCGTTTGCAGCTAAAAGATCCCTTCGCAGTGGAAGACAGTTATGTTGCACCGCGAACCTCAACGGAGCGAGCGCTGGCCAAAATATGGCAGGACGCACTGGGCATTGACCGCGTGGGGTTGAATGAAAATTTCTTTGACATCGGTGGCCATTCGCTATTGTCCATTAGAATCATCGTCAGAGTGGAACGAAAGTTTGGTGTGCGTCTCGATCAGGCCACCATGGTGCTGCACACACTTGAACAAATTGCGAGTGAGATTGACGGGCAAAGAGATGATAAGCCGGCTGACGATGTTGAAGGAAGTAGCGGCGACACTGAGTCTGGTGATACCAAGGAGCCAAAAGGGCTCATTAAAAAGCTATTTGGAAGGAAGTAAATAATGAATCCATTTTTCTTTGGTGACTCCAAAGAGCCTCTCTACGGAGTTTATCATCCGCCAGCAGGGGCAAATAAAGACGAAGGAGTAGTGCTTTGTTACCCGTTTGGACAAGAAGGTATGCGCGCTCATCGTGCTATGCGTCAGCTGGCGATGCAATTAACCAAAAAAGGCTTCCACGTCTTGCGCTTTGATTGTCGTGGTACCGGTGATTCGGCGCTTGATATGGAAGATATCGAGGCCCAGACATGGCTAGAAGATACTGGCGTTGCTATCGATGAATTGCGCGCCATGGCGGGTGTTAGTCAGATTAGTGTTATAGGTCTGCGTTTAGGGGCGTTGATTGCAGCGGCTACTGCAACAGCTAGAAGTGACATAAAAAGACTAGTTTTGTGGGACCCTATTCTTTCTGGTGCCGATTATATTCGGGAGTTGAAGCAGGAGATTTCCCAAGAGAAGCCGATAATAGGCAATTATGAAGAGGCTGATGGTCGTCTTAACTTTAACGGGTTTGCTTTGACTGCGTGTTTTCAACAAGGTTTGGAAAAATTGCAGCTGCTGGAGATGAAGCCAAATGCCAAACAAATCTATCAAGCCGTTTCCCATAAAGAAGACGCTTTTGCCGCGTTGAAGCAATCCTGGAGTGCTTATGAAGGTTTTCACTACCGGATGACTCCAGCCCCGCATGACTGGAATTATGTAGATAAAGTAGGAGGTATTTTACTTCCTCAGCCAATAATTCAGGCCATTGTTAATTGGATGGAATAGCATAGTGGTTTATCGGCGAGCAGTTGTTTGACGGTAGTAGTAAGGCGTCAGGTATTTTGGTTTAGTCATGAAGGTAATATAAGGTAGCAAGATGAAGGAACGAGCAGTTCGTATAGGTAAGCCCGTACCGCTAGTGGGTGTGATTTCTGAACCGGATCAAATTCAACCTGAGCGGCCAGCGGTCGTTATTTTTAACTCGGGTGTCATGCATCATATTGGTAGCTGCCGTTTGTCGGTAAAAATGGCGAGATCATTTGCTGCCGCGGGCCACTTAGTTATTCGCTTCGACTTTTCCGGTATTGGGGATAGCGAACCGCGTCGAGGTACGGATTCTTTTGAGGTTTCAGCGCCTAAAGAGGCTGCCGAAATTATGGATTATCTACAGCGAAAGCGCGGTTGCAAAAGTTTTGTATTGTTTGGATTGTGTTCAGGAGCTGATGCTGCCTACCAAACGGCTCTTATCGATGACAGGGTAGTAGCTTTTGCTCAAATTGATCCCTATTGTTATCGTACTTTTCGGTATCATGTGCAGTATTACGCATCACGTTTTTTAGTTGCAGAACGCTGGAAGAGTAGCTTTAAGCGTTTGCTAGCTGCGTTGCGTGGTGAGAAGAAAAAACAAAGCGCTGCAGAGCACTCGGGAATAGAGGATGAATATTTTGAGGTGCCAAACTATTCCCGTGTTTTCCCTCCAAAAGAAGAAGTTGCTGAGGGCTTAAGGAAAATTATTGGCCGAGGGGTTCCTAACTACGTTATGTTTACTGGCGATGAACCTGATTATAATTATAAGTCCCAGTACCTGGACAGTTTTAAAAATATCGATTTCAAGAATTTGTTACAACTCGATTACCTGGTGGAATCCAATCACATTATCACTGATCCCCGGCACCAGAAATTTGCCGTTGAACAGATATCGGCTTGGTTAGCTAATGTGAGTACGCGCTTGGTAAATAAATAGCCTTTATTATTTTGGAGGTAGGCTGATTCTGTGAGTGAAAATCAGCATGCCTTTATGCACTAAAGTTGTACGTGTTCAAATTTATTGCCAAGTGTAGTTATGCCATTTATTCAGGGGCAAGCTCAACGACAATAAGTTTAATGCGTTTTTCAATATTTATGGTATTTCATGGAAGCATTTTTTTTTGGTCCTTCGGACAGCTATCTTTATGGTGTTTATACACCCCCTACGGGAGCTCTGGATCGCAACGAGGCTGTGGTACTTGTTTTTCCTTTTGGGCAGGAGTACATGCGCTCGCATAAATCTTTTAGTTTTCTGGCTGATCGGCTAGCTGAGCAAGGCTACCACCTGCTGCGTTTTGATTGCCGTGGACAGGGTGATTCTTTTGGTGATATGTCGGGTGTTACAGCCCGTGACTGGCAGGCCGATATTTGTCTGGCCATTCAGGAAGTGCTGGATATTTCCAGGGTTTCCAAAGTGACCTTGCTGGGGTTAAGGCTGGGAGCCTTATTGCTGGCCACGCTGACTGAAATGCCTGCTCAGGTCTCCCGGTTGGTGCTATGGGATCCGGTAGTTGCCGGTGAAGACTATCTTCAGGAAATTCTTGGTGACGGATCCCAGCGAGACGATGGCTCAGTTATTGTCCATGGTTTTCAGGCACCTGAGATGTTTATTCAGTCGCTTGCTCCGCTGTCTTTACTGGTTAGTGAACCAGCCAATAAAATACAAATAATTCAGTTCGCCTCACATGAAAATCAACGTTTTGAGCAGCTTAAAATGCATTTTTCCAACCGGGAAAATTATCAGTTTGAATTTGTATCCGCACCCCATGATTGGAATTATCTCGACACTAATGGCGGTATTCTTTGGCCTATTGCGATGCTGTCGGCCATTGTTGAAAAATTAAAAGAGTAGCAGTTTAAGGAGAGGTAAGCAGTTGAGCGCAGAGGCAATGAGAGAACGGGTATTTATGATTGGTGATCCAGCACCATTGATGGGTGTTTGGTGTGCGCACACAAATCGCGATAGTGATAGGCCTGCCTTTATCCTGCTCAATTCAGGTATTATCCATCGGGTTGGGGCTTGCAGGTTGAGTGTGGAATTGGCTCGTGGGGTGACATCGAGTACCGGCATTCCCAGTTTTCGTTTTGATTACTCCGGTCTGGGTGATAGCCCAAAGCGTCGTTCTTCCCTGGACCGTGATAGTCAGGTGGATCAGGAAATTATTGAAGTAATGGATTATCTGCAGCGCAAAGAGGGTATCAGTCAGTTTATTTTGTACGGTCTGTGTTCCGGTGCCAGAGATGCGGTACGGGTTGCGGCCCAGGATTCCCGGGTGACGGGAGTGATGCAAATGGATGGCTATGCCTTTAAAAATCGTCGCTATTATCTTGAGCATTATAAAACCCGGGTATTCGACTGGCGCGAATGGCGCCGATTTGTTTTTCATTCAATCCCCGGTCATATCAAGTCCCGTTTTGTAAAAACCAAAGCAGAAGATGAGTCTGTCGAAATGTTTCAGTTCGATTGGGGGCATTATCCGTCAAAGGAATATATACAAACGCTGTATCGCGATTGTGTAAAAAGAGCGGTTCGATTTAATGTGGTTTTTACCGGTTCATGGGATCATGAGTATAATTATGCCAATCAATTCTTCGATATGTTCAATGAGGTTTCATTTGGCAATTCGGTTAAGTTGACTTACATGGAAGACAGCGATCATGTTTTTTCTAATCCGGCGGATAGAAGGCAATTGGTTGAAAATGTCTGCGACTGGCTGCGGTAAATTTTTTTATTTGATGTAGTTTTTATCGCGCCTTAATAACGGTGTCATTGTCTGGTTCTTAAATAGTGCTGGAGATTGATCGGGCATATCAATGCGAACAACACCAATAACATTGCCGCATCTGGCAGCACTGACTTCCTTGCGAGGTATTGCTGCGCTGTGCGTGGTATTGCATCACTTTTGTGTATTTTTATTTCCTGAAATCTATCGATTGTTGCCTTCCCATTTTTTGACAAAATCCTATCTCTGGGTCGATCTTTTTTTTATTCTCAGTGGCTTTGTGATGACTCATGTCTATCAGCAGCGTTTTTCCTCGGGGTATCACAAAGTTGAGTTTAAAAGATTTTTGCTAGCACGGTTTGCCAGAATTTATCCGCTGCATTTTTTTATGTTGTTGGTGTTTATTGTATTCCAGTTACTGTATCTATATGTGCTGGCCAACAGCCCGGATCCAGAACTAGTAAGGGCTGGAAGTGCGGGTGATAAACGCACCTGGCTGACGCTTTTGTCTAATTTTTTGTTGTTGCAAACCTTTCATAGCAATACATATTGGAATGAGCCAGCCTGGTCAATCAGTGCCGAGTGGTGGGTGTATTTGTTGATTCCCTGGTTGATCGCACTGTTGGGAAAAGCTTGTATCAAACGCTTGCTAATAGTGTTTCCGCTAGCGCTGGTTGCTCTTGGTCTGATGGAGTGGCGGTATGGTGATTTGGGTTTGTTCTATGCAGGGTGGCCCATGTTGGTGCGGTGTCTGGTGGAGGCGACTATGGGTATTGCGCTGTATCGTTTTTATCAAAGAGGCTGGTTTGGTAATTTTCCTGATTGGGCGCCAACGGCTGCCTTTGTAGCGATATTGCTGTCGCTGGCACTCCCCGTTCCGCACATCATCAGCGTGATGTTATTCCTGCTACTCGTGCCCGTGTCGGCAGTTATCCGGGATGGCGATCAACATTGGTTGGCGAATAAGCTATTAGTACATCTTGGCGTGATTTCCTACTCGATCTACATGATGCACTGGTTGGTCAAACAAGCGATTACCGAGCCGGTATTTTGGGTGACGGGTCAGCCAGTGACGGCGCTGTTGTCTTTACCACAGCAAGGTATTGTGGTGGTGCTTGCGCTGATCGCAGTCTTGTTGATTTCACATGCTAGCTATCATCTGGTGGAGCGCCCATGGCGTCGGCGGCTGGTTACTGGTAAGTTTGATCATAGTGTCGGCTGAGTGCCGAAATAAGCGAGGTTCTAGCCAATTTTAGAGGTATATTCCTTCGTATTATTACCTAAATTAGTCACATGGCGCTGACAAATAAATACTACACTTAGATACTTCCATACTCCCGCCAACATAGATCTCAGGGTGCTGTCTATCAAGGCATTATTGGGAGCTAGTTGCAGGGTTAATGTGCTATATCTATTAGCCCGCGCAGTGGACCAATAAGAATAATGGCGTCAGCTTAGCCATTGCCCAGAGCAGAGGATGCCGTGAAGACCGGAGGCTCATTGCAGCTGGCGGGCACATTGGAGTTGGCGGTAGGCAAGAGAAGTCATCTACAATATTTAATGGAGTAAGGGGTAGCTTAACGTTATGCGAGGCAACCATTCTGGTGAAGAAGCTATTACTATCCAGTCATGCTTTGCGCACCAGGTAAAAACATTTCCAGATCGTCCCTCTTTATACCTTCCGGCTACAGCAACAGTGCCAGCAGGCAAAGTATCTTACCGGGAGCTGGATCAATGGAGTGATAAGCTGGGGCGGCAGCTGCTGGAGCAAGGGGTTAGGGCGGGCGACGCCGTTGGGTTGCTGACCGAACGGTCTGCGGGAGCTATTGCGGCGATGCTGGCTATTGTGAAAGTCGGCGCCCACTATGTACCTTTAAACCCGGCCTATCCCGAATCCCGATTGGAAATGATGCTCGCGGACGCGGCCATTCGAGTGGTCTTTGCCGGGCCTGAAGCTGCTGAGTTGGCCCCGGCGCTGGGAGTACAGGCACTGCTGCTGTCTGGCGATTGTCAGTATGCAGGTTTAGCGTCAGTAGCCCCGATTCCACAGCAAGGTCTTGCTGAAACAGCCGCCTATATTCTGTATACCTCTGGATCAACAGGAAAACCCAAGGGCGTGGTTGTTCCTCAGCGCAGTATTCTGCGCTTGGTCTCGCCTGAAAATAGCTACTGCCGGTTTGATGAAACCCGCCATTTTTTGCAGCTGGCCCCGTTGTCTTTTGATGCCTCTACTTTTGAAATCTGGGGTGCATTGCTGAATGGCGGTTGCTGTACGGTTTTGCCGGGCGACAACATGCCCGGTTACGACCAGTTAGGAGATATCATTGCTAACGGTGTGACGACAGCGTGGCTGACCTCTTCGCTTTATAACACCCTCATTAGCGAGCGGCCTGATATATTACAGCCGCTGGAACAGTTGCTGATCGGCGGCGAAGCCTTGTCTGTTGCCCATGTGCGCAGGGGGCTGGAAAAACTGCCGAATACCCAGATCATCAATGGTTATGGACCGACTGAAAACACCACTTTCACCACAGCCTACCCAATCCCTCGTAATCTTCCCGCAACCGTTAGCCGCATAGCTATCGGCTACCCCATCTACAAAACGCACTGCGAGGTTTTTGACGAAAGCTTAAATCCCGTTGCTGATGGTCAGTCTGGAGAGTTGATCGCTTTTGGTGATGGTTTGGCGCTTGGTTATCTTAACCGCCAGGATTTAACCGGGCAGCGGTTTGTTGAAGTGAGCTGTGCTGATGGCGTCAGCCGCCGTGGTTACCGAACAGGGGATCTGGTGGTTAAATTAGCCGATGGTCGTTATGACTATCGCCAACGCAATGACAAGCAGGTCAAAATTGACGGCCATCGCATCGAACCTCTAGAGATTGAACACTTTATTAATCGACTGGGCTCGGTTGATGATGCCAGAGTTATAGTCAGGGTCGGGCCACAGGGTCAAAAAAGGCTGGTAGCTTATCTTGTCGGCCAGGTCGACAAGCGCGAGTTACGTGCGCTTATTAGTGCTCACTTTCCCGCGTTTATGGTTCCTCATTTTATTATTACGCTAGCCAAACTGCCCAAGAACCAAAATGGAAAATTGGATGAAGCGCAATTACCTGATCCGTTTATCACAGATCGGAGTTCACCGGTTTCATCCCCGCAGGTTACAGAGTGTTGGCGACAAATATTGGGTCGCGATGTTGATGACGCCACTAATTTTCTGGATGCGGGAGGAACATCGTTAGAGGCCTTGCGCCTGACTGAACTGTTGGAAAAAACCTTTGATTGTGAACTGGATGCAACATTTGTATTTGCGCACAGCACGATTCGCGCACAGATAAAGTATTTTTCTCCTGACGCTAGGGGCAAGGCGCAAACTGCAGCGGATGCGATTACAGATGCTAATGATGAGCAACCGGAAAGTTTAGCCAGTGATTCGGGAAATGAGGATGTCGCCGTCATTGGCATGGCCTGCCGTTTTCCGGGTGCCGAAAATCTGGAGCAATACTGGGATAACCTGATTAACAGTCGAGAGAGCATAAGCTTTTTTAAACCTGAGGAGCTTTCACCTGAAGTTAATCCAGCGGATGCCAATAATCCAAACTACGTAGCTGCTAAAGGTGTGGTTGCAGGCTGTGATGAGTTTGATGCCGCCTTTTTTGGTATTTCTCCCGCCGAAGCGGCGATTATGGACCCTCAGCAAAGAATTGCCTTACAGCTAGCGTGGCATGCGCTGGAAGATGCCGCTGTAATCCCGGGAGATGCTGTGCTGCGTACCGGTGTTTTTGCGGGTATGAACTGGTCGCGGTACTACCAGCAATATGTGCTCAATAATACTGAAGTAACGAATAAGTTTGGCGCGTTTAACGCGGCGCTGGCTAATGAGTCCGACTTTCTCAGCAGTCGAATTTCCTACAAGTTAAATCTTACGGGCCCGAGTATAAATGTTTATACCGCCTGTTCGACAGGGCTGGTTGCCATCGCCCAAGCTTGCCAGAGTTTGGCTCAAGGCGAATGTAATATTGCCTTGGCGGGTGGTGTGTCCATCGCTACCCCGATTAACAGCGGCTATCTTTATCAGGAAGGCAGCATGCTATCGCAGGATGGACACTGTCGTCCCTTTGATGCAAAAGCAACCGGTACTACTTTTAATGATGGTGCTGGTTTTGTCGTGCTTAAACCTTTGCGGTTGGCATTGCGCGATAACGACGCTATTTATGCAGTGATTAAAGGCTGTGATGTCAATAATGATGGTGGCAACAAGGCCAGTTTTACCGCACCTAGTGTTGCCGGACAAGTCAGTGTCTATAAAAAGGCGCTGGCAAATGCCGGTGTTGCTCCCGCCAGTATTGGCTTTATTGAAACACACGGTACTGCCACACCGCTGGGAGATCCGATAGAAGTTAAAGCGCTAACAGAAGTTTATAGCGGCGGCAAAGATATGGAAAAACGGCATGCTGATTTTGCGCCTTGCGCTTTGGGCTCGGTTAAATCCAACATTGGCCATACTATCCATGCCGCCGGTATTGCGAGTTTTATTAAAAGCGTGATGGCTGTTAAGCATGGAAAAATTCCTGCTACGCTGCATTTTAATAGCCCCAACCCAAAATTGAATTTGCAGAACACGCCTTTTTACGTCAACAATCAGTCAGTAGACTGGGCTGAAAAAAACGCGCCGCGCCGAGCTGCTGTCAGCTCGCTAGGTGTCGGTGGTACCAATGCACATATTATTCTCGAACAGTTTATTGCGGAACATAACCCCCTTGAAATAATCGCCGAAGATACAGCTCATACCGCGCCCGTCAGCCATCCGGGTCATACGGTTTTAATTACCGCAAAGAATCAGGCGTCTTTGGAGTGTCAGCTTAATAGTTATCGGCAGTTTTTTGCCGGCGCTAACGAATCTGTTCAATTGCGAGATGTGGCTTATAGCAGCCGGACCACTCGCCAACATTTTTCCTGGCGTGCTGCAGTAAGTGCAGGCAGTGTTGCCGAGATGATTAGCAAGCTGGAAAATAAGCGTGCTTATGCTCGTGGTGAGTTGCGTAATGCGGCGGGGCCAATTGGTTTTATGTTTCCCGGCCAAGGTTCTCAGCGATTACAAATGGGCCGCTGGCTCTACCAAAATAGTCGCGATTTTCGCCAGCTAGTGGATGACGGCGCCGACATTATTCTTGAGCAGCAAGGTTTTGACCCGCGCCATATTATTCTGGCTGACGAAAAAGCTGAACTCTCACTGGATGTGAATCAAACACGTATCGCGCAGCCGCTGCTGTTTTTATTAGAGTACGGTTTGGCTAAATATTTACAGGCTAATGGTTGTCAGCCGGACTTTCTAATCGGTCACAGCGTGGGTGAGTTTGCTGCCGCGGTATTGGCCGGCGTTTTTGATTTTGATCAGGCTCTGCGTCTGGTTGCTGCCAGAGGCGCATTAATGCAGACCATGCCCGCGGGAAAAATGCTGGCAGTGCAGGCAAAAACTGAATCGATAAGTCACTTGCTGGATGCAGGCTTGTGTCTGGCAGCAGTAAACGCCCCGAGCGTATCGTGCTGGCGGGCCCCACTGAGGCGATTGAGCGGGCAGCAGCCAGTCTACTTGAAACGAAAACGGCGTGTTCGGTGCTGCACACCAGTCATGCTTTTCATTCCGACATGATGCAGCCCATAGTAGGCGAAGTTGAAAAGCTCGCCGCTTCTCTGCAGGGCAAAGCACCACAAATTCCCATTTTTTCTACTGCAACCGGCAAGCTGCTGACCGCCGAGCAAGCAATGAGCCCTGGCTACTGGGCAATGCAGTTACGTCAGCCTGTATTATTTTCAGCGGCAGTGAATAGTGCCCGTGAATATTATCAGGGACAGCAGCTGGCTTTTGTGGAAGTCGGCCCAGGGGCCGCATTGTCCAGCTTGGTGGCGACAGATAATGTGGTTTCCACCAAACCGGTTAAAGTAAAAAATACCTTGGCCAGTTGTGCGTCGGGCAGCTGCGTTGATGAAAAGTTTATCGATGAATTTAATCAATGTTTAAATACGCTCTGGGTGAATGGTTTTGAGATTGATTGGCGTCAGCGTGAAGGTCCAGGGCCCCTGAGCAAAGTAAAGTTGCCTAATTATAATTTTGATAAAAAACGTTTTTGGCTGGAAAAAAATAGTGCGCCAGCCGTTGCAGACAGCTCGCAGCTGTCTACCCAGCAGCCCATACAGCAGCCCATACAAAAACCACCAGTAATGCAGGAAGTGACAATGAGTGCAGAACAACACCGTCAGCAAATTGAGCTAAAGCTGCGCAATATTTTAGAAGATGTGACCGGGCTTGAGCTTGCTGAGGTCGAGGCCGAAGCGCATTTTAGCGAGGTTGGTTTGGATTCATTGGCATTGACTCAAGCTGCTACTGCTATCGATCAGGAGTTTTCTATCGGTTTAACTTTCCGTCATTTGGTTGAAGACTATTCATCGATTGCAGAGCTCAGTGATTTTGTCGCCGAGCAGGTACCTCCTGCCACTACGACTGTTGCTGCGTCAACGATGGTCGATACTACGGTTGGTGGTGCAGCCGACATTCAGGCGACACTGGCACAGATGATGCCTACGGGTATGGCCGGGCCTTCGAATATGAGTAGCGATGTACAGTTGCTGATCCAGCAGCAATTAAAAATTATGCAGATGCAATTGCAGGCTTTGTCCGGCACGTCAGCTGCAGTAGGGTCGCAGCCAGTATCATCTGCGCAGATGTCATCCCAGCCTGTTTTACCTGCCGCCGATAAGCCAGCTATGGAAACGAATAAAGCGCAGGGCGCCAGACAAACTCCAGGCACACGTATTGTCAAGGAATCGGTGGGGGTAAACCTGACCAAAGCCCAGCGGCAGTGGTTGGATGAAGTGCTTGATCAATACCAGAAAAAATATGCTGGTTCCAAGGCATACACACAGAAATATCGAAAAATTCTCGCTGACCCGCGTACGGTGTCAGGTTTTAATCCCGAGTGGAAAGAGATTATTTTTCCGATTGTGACAGAGCGTTCCAAAGGTTCGAAATTGTGGGATATCGATGGTAATGAGTTGATTGATACTTCCAATGGATTTGGCCCAATATTTTTTGGGCACTCGCCGGACTTTGTCACGCAAGCGGTACAGCAACAATTAGCGATGGGTATTGAGACTGGCCCGCAGTCATCATTGGCAGGCACCGTTGCCGAACTGTTTTGTGAGCTGACTGGTAATGAGCGTTGTAGTTTTGCCAGTACTGGGTCGGAAGCTGTTGTGGGTGCGATTCGTTTGGCGCGAACCGTAACCGGGCGTAAAAAAGTAGTCATGTTCGAGGGCAGTTACCACGGTATTACAGATGAAGTTATTAACCGTCCGGGTAAAAACTATCAGGCACTACCTGCTGCTCCGGGGATTCCCCGTGAGGCCACAGCTAATATGTTAGTGCTGCCCTGGGGAGAGGCGTCAAGTTTGGAAGTGATCAAGGATCTTGGTTCTGAGTTGGCGGCCGTGTTGGTGGAACCCGTGCAAAGTCGCAAACCGCAATTTCACGATCAGCAATATTTGCAGAGCATTCGCACTATCACTGAAGAAACTGGTACGGCGATGATACTGGATGAAGTGGTGACTGGCTTTCGTGTTGCTGCCGGAGGTATCCGCGAGCGCTTCGGCATCGATGCTGATCTGGGAACATACGGCAAAGTGGTTGGGGGTGGTCATCCGATTGGCATCATCGGTGGTAAGGCTAAATTTATGGATGCACTGGATGGCGGTTTTTGGCAATTCGGTGATGAATCGATCCCGGAAGTGGGAGTGACGTTTTTTGCAGGTACCTTTGTTCGACATCCCATCGCCCTGGCGGCAGCCAACGCTATTTTAACCCGTATCAAACAGGAAGGTTCTGTACTCTACGAAACGCTGGAGCAAAAAACTGCAGCGATGACGGCCACGGCGAAAACGTTTATCGAGGAAATGAAATGCGCTGTGGGCTTTGAATACTTTGCTTCATTTTTTTATGTGTCGGTGCCGACCAGTGCACATTGGGGGCATATGTTATTTACCCTGATGACTCTGGAGGGTATTCATATCCAGCAATACCGTCCTAATTTTCTTACTACCGAACATAGCGAAGCGGATATAGAAAAAATTCTAAAAGCATTTAAAAAGTCATTGGCCCAATTAGTTTGTCATGGATTGATTGAAGGGGATATGGTGGCTGCCAAGCGCTTTTTGAGTGAGAGACCCGCTATTCCTGAAGGTGCCAGGCTAGGTAAAAATGCACGCGGTGAACCGGCTTACTTTATTGAAGATCCGAAAAATAAAGGCCAGTACATTGAGGTTGGCAAACCATGAGCGAAGCAAACTTCAATCCGTTTGCTGGTGGCGAAATTCTACGTATTAGTCCGACCACCGCGCCACAAAGGGAAGTCGTTGCCTCATGCAAAATGAGCGCCGAGGCCAATATCGCCTTTAATGAAGCCGTGGCCGTCGCTATCGATGGTGAGATAAACCCTGTGTTACTGGAAAAAGCGTTTAATACACTTATCGCTCGTCACGATATTTTGCGCGCTACTTTTTCTTCCTTGGCGGATGAGTTGTGTCTTCAGCAAGCAAAAGATCTGCAGCTAGATTTTGCCGATTATAGTGAGCTGGCTGCAGCAGAAAAACAGCAAGCGCTGGATAGCCTTTATCAGGAGGTGGCGCTTAAACCATTGAACTTAGAAGATGGTCCTTTGCTATTTGTTTGGCTGCGTAAATTGGGAGATGCCCGCTATGAGTTGATCATGCTGCTTCATCATGCCATTGCTGATGGTTGGTCACAGGGATTGTTACTGTCTGAACTGGCGGAGCTTTACAGCCGCGAAGGTGATTGCAGTGAGATGCAGCCCGCTCCTTCTTTTTTTGATTTTGCCGATCAGCAGGGCGCATCAATGGCGGCCAACGCCGATATCGATTACTGGTTAGAGCGGTTCAAACAACTGCCGCCAACACTGGACCTGCCTCTGGATAAAACTCGCCCGCTGCTGCGTAGCTTTGAGGCTACCCGCGTCGATTTTGAATTGGATCATGCACTAGTACAGCGCTTACCCAAAGCGGCCTCGCTGCTGAAATCCAGTTTGGTTAATTATGTCCTGGCTGGTTATTTTACGTTGCTTTACCGGCTAACTGGCAACACTGATATAGTCGTTGGTTTACCTGTGGCCGGCCAAGCTGCCATGCATCGTCTGGGACAGGTTGGACACATGGTACAGCTACTGCCGGTGCGTATCGGGCTCGATGCAGCGATGCCATTTGCTGAAGTCGTCAAGCAGGTGAAGACCGAAGTGCTTAATGCCAGTGATCATCCCAATTTTACCTTTGGCCAGTTATTGGAAAAATATGCAGTCGATCGCTCCCGTGTGCCTTTGGTCAGTACCATATTTAATATCGACCAGCCCATGGCTTTATTGGAATTTGGTGCCGCCACCGGTTCAGTTCGCGGCTTGCCTAGGGCAGGGGAGAATTTTGAATTATTTCTGAATGTTGTCCCGACCAGTGATCAACTGACTATCGAAGTAACGTACTCAACTGCTTTGTTTGAACAGGCAACGATTGATGCGTGGATGCAAGCCCTACAGACGATCCTGCAGCAATCTATAGTTGAAGGTCAGTTAGCGCTTTCATCTTTCGTGCTTAGTGATGACTTACCTGCTGTGTTGCAGGCATCCAATCAGACTGAGCGTGAGGTAAAGTATGCCGATCTGGTTTCTGCATTTGCAGAGCAAGTTGCTCACAATCCTTCCGGCGTTGCGGTTATTGCCAATAATCATTCGCTTAGTTATCGCGAGCTGGATGATCTATCCACCAGACTGGCGCTGTATTTAAAAACCCAGCAGATTAATGAAGGTGACACGGTGGCGATTTGTTGTCAGCGTTCAGAAAATCTGTTGATCGCTACCTTGGCCATTTTAAAGTTGGGTGCCGCGTATCTACCCCTTGATCCGGCTTTTCCTGAAGACCGCTTGGTTTATATGCTGGAGGATAGCGGTGCGGTAGCCATCGTTGAAGATGAGTTGGCACCTTCCAGAGTGAAACAGACTGCGCTCAAGCATATCGAGCTGGGGAGTGCGATGGCTGAAAACGGATTGAATGATGTTCTTGACCCGTTAATGTCATCGGCTAATCGGATGGCGTATACGATTTACACTTCGGGCTCAACTGGACAACCCAAGGGTGTTTGTATCCAAAATAGTGCGATGATGAATTTCCTTGAGTCCATGGCGGCAAGCCCGGGTCTATGCGCCAGCGATAAATTGTTAGCCGTTACCACCTTGTCATTTGATATTTCTGTACTCGAATTGTTTTTACCTTTGATGGTGGGCGCTACCACCGTGATCGCCAATAGTGATGAGGTGATGGATGGTGAAAAGCTGGCGGTGTTAATTAAATCGAACCAGATTTCTGCGTTGCAGGCAACACCGAGTACTTGGCGTATGCTGTTGGCGAGTCGCTGGGTGGGACAGTCTAATAATATGGGCGGTGGCCTGAAGGCATTGTGTGGTGGCGAGCCCTTACCTGCTGATCTTGCTGCGGCGCTATTACCGAAAGTGGGTGAGCTATGGAATATGTTTGGTCCCACTGAAACCACAGTTTGGTCCGCCTGCAAACGTATTACCGAAGTGGATACTGCCATTTCAATTGGTAAACCTATTGCCAATACCCAGTGTTATATTCTCGATGAAAATCTCAAGCCGCTGCCGGAATCTGTTCCCGGCGAATTGTTTATCGGCGGTAAAGGCGTCACCTTGGGGTATCACCGTCGTGAGGAATTAAATGCGGAACGCTTTATTCAGCATCCTGACTATGGTCGTATCTATCGCACCGGTGACTCAGCAAAGTTGTTGGCAAGCGGCGAGCTGCAACACCTGGGAAGACTTGATGATCAAGTAAAAGTGCGCGGTTATCGGATAGAACTTGGTGAGATCGAAACGGCGCTGGCAGAGAGTGAAGCCATCGCGATGGCTGCAGTTTATCTGTGGGAAAGAAGTGCAGATGATGTCAGGTTAGTGGCTTGCCTGGTCTTGTCCGATAACAATAAGCTCGCTAGTGATGCTCTGGACGCGGCGGCATTACGCGATCAGTTGTCTGCGCGGTTGCCAGCCTATATGGTGCCGCAGCACTTTATCGCTGTGGATCATATCCCGCTGACGCCGAATGGCAAATTGGATCGCCGCGCGCTGGCCAAGCCTGAGCTGGAGCAAGATGTACAGCAACAAGTAGCGGCTGCCAATGATTTTGAACGGCGAATTTCAGACCTTTGGTGCGAGGTGTTGAATATTCGTGAAGTAGGAGTAACTGACGATTTTTTTCTGCTTGGTGGTCACTCCTTATTGGGAACACAATTGTTCGCCAAAATCAGCACAGAATATGGTGTGAATTTAAGTTTGAATAATTTATTTTTAGCGCCGACTATCCGTAAGCAGGCGAAGTTGGTTATTGAGTCTTTAAAGGATGACATTAGTATTCCAGCCATTCACTCTTATGCGAATTACGAGGGGCTGCCACCAGCGTCTTCTCAACAACAACGTATTTGGTATCTTGAGCAAATTGAGCAGGACTCCATGGCCTATAACCTGGCGGCCTCTTTCAAGCTTACCGGCAGCCTTGATATAGCGGTTTTACAAAAATGCTTTGCCCTCATCGTTGAGCGTCACAGTGTGCTGCGTACTAATTTCATTCACACTGATAAAGGACTAGTGCAATCGATCCGTCCAGTGTTGACTATTGATTTACAGCCGCAGTTATTACCCGAAGAAGTTATCAATGGGGACATGACTTTACATCGCTTTTTAAAACAGCAGGCGATGCATAGTTTTGATTTGAGTAGTGATGTCTTGTTTCGGCCGGCGCTGTTTACCATTAATGATCAGGAACATGTGCTGTTTTTGTTGATACATCATCTGATATTTGATGGCTGGTCTTTTGACGTGATTCTGCATGAATTGTGCGTATTGTATAACGCTTTGTCACAGGGTGAACAAAACCCTTTGGATGAGCTGCCGGTACAGTACAGCGACTATGCTATTTGGCAGCGTGAATTGCTGCAATCCGGCCATATGGATCAGCAGCTCAATTACTGGCTGGATACATTGGGCGGCGAGTTGCCGATCCTTAACTTACCGGAAGATTTTAATCGGCCGGTGGGTCAGCCGCATCGATCCGAAGCGGTGCTATGGTCACTCACTGAGGAAGAGGTTGTTTCACTGGAGCACAAGTGCAAAGAGTTGGGCTGCACTTTATTTATGTTGTTAGTGTCGGTCTATGCTTTGATGCTGCATCGGCACAGTCGCCAACAGGATATCTTAATCGGCGCGCCGGTTTCTGGCCGTGGTCAGGATGAAACCAGTGGTTTGCTGGGGTTTTTTGTCAATACCATCGTGTTGCGTTTTGGCATCGAGCCGGGTGCTTCTTTTAATAGTTGGTTACAGCAGGTGAAACAAACCTGCCTAAATGGGTATGCCAATCAGGATGTGCCGTATGAATTGCTGGTGCAGGAACTGAAACCAAAGAGAGACCGCTCTCGCTCAGCTATATTCCAGGCATTCTTTTTATTTCAGGATACGCGTAATCGTACCGAAGAATTTAATTCGCTGCAGAGAGAGCAAATCAACGTTGATCGTCCCGGTGTGCAAACGGATATTGATTTCTGGGTTAAGCGTCAGAGTAGCGGATTAGTTGGTGGTCTGGAGTATCCCGTCGCTCTGTTTGAGCATGATAGCGCGCAACGATTTGCCGATAGCTTTAGTCAGATTCTTTCCCAGGTTGCAGCGCGGCCGGAGACACCGCTGTACAAATTAGCTGCTGCCAGTGCTAAGGATGTTGCCATGATGGCGAGCTGGAATGACACCCGTCGAGATTATGGGCAGCCTTTATTTCTCGATCATTTTTATCAGGCTGTGAGTGCTCAGGGTAACAAAATAGCCGTGCGGGGTGGGAGTGAATCATTAACGTATGTTGAGCTGGATAGCTATTCCAATCAATTGGCCCATACCCTGTTAACAACCGGTGTGGCCAGTGGCGATTATGTTGGTGTTTGTTTGTCGCGTGATGTGCGAATGGTGGCCAGTTTGTTGGCGATATGGAAAGTGGGAGCTGCCTATATTCCTCTAGACCCCGCTTACCCTGCCAGTCGTTTATTGCAGATGCTCGAGACGGGCAGTGTGTCCGTGCTGGTTACTGAATCTGGTCTTGCTGATACATTAAGCGATTATCCTTGCCGACGGATTTTAATCGATAGCGACGCGGCAGACATCAGCGCTCGGGATAATCGTCAGCCAAATATTAAATTGTCCCAAGACTCTTTGGCTTATGTGATATTTACCTCCGGCTCGACCGGTAAGCCTAAAGGGGTGAAAGTGCCACAGGGGGCGCTTGCTAACTTTCTCAATTCAATGGCGGAAGAACCCAGTCTTGTAGCAGAGGATATTTTGCTGGCAGTAACGACATTGTCATTTGATATTGCCGGGCTGGAATTATTTCTGCCGATGATGGTAGGTGCAACGGTCGTTATTGCAGAGCAAGAGCAGGCGATGGACGGCAATAAGCTATGTGATCTACTCGCTGCGAATGCTGTCACTGTTATGCAGGCAACACCTAGTAGTTGGCGATTGTTATTGGCGGCGGGGTGGCAGCCCCGGCAAGGCTTTAAAGTTTTATGTGGCGGCGAAGCACTACCGTTAGCTTTGGCTGAGGAATTGGTGAATAAAGGTGTGGAAGTCTGGAATATGTATGGCCCGACGGAAACAACTATCTGGTCTACCTGTGAACTGTTAAGCAAGGATTTTAAACAGCTTCTTATTGGTAAGCCGATCGCAAATACCCAATGCTATGTGCTGGATGAATACCAGCAGCCTGTACCTATTGGTGTTGCCGGTGAATTGTATATCGGTGGTTATGGCGTTACCGCCGGTTATTTAAATCGGGAAGAGGAAACAGCTTTGCGGTTTTTAACGGATCCCTTTGCTGCAAGTATGGCCGCAAAAAAAATGTATCGTACAGGTGATCGGGTGCGCTGGCACAGTGATGGGCGGCTGGAATACTTTGAACGAATAGATAATCAGGTGAAGTTACGCGGCTTCCGGATTGAGCTTGGCGAACTCGAAAATGTGATGGGTTATCACCCGGGGGTGAATGAGTGTGCGGCAGCGGTCAAAGAATTTTCTGTTAACGATAAGCGTCTGGTGATGTACACAGTATTTGAAGCGGGAGGGGAAGTCACCAATTCGGAATTGCGTCGTTTCTTGCGGGAGCACTTACCAGACTACATGATTCCACAACTTTTCGTAGAGCTGAAGGCAATGCCACGCACACCCAATGGCAAAGTTGATCGCAAGGCGCTGCCGCAACCGTCAATGGGCAGCGGTCAACGGCAGGAACGCATTGCTCCGCGGACAGCTACTGAAATAATGCTGGCTGAGATTTGGTGCGCAGCCCTAAATGCTGAGTTGGATATTAGTGTCGAGGATTATTTCTTTGAAATTGGTGGCCACTCCCTGCTGGCAATGGACATAATTTATGCCGTCGAGCAACAATTGTCCGTAACTATCTCGCCGATGGATATTTTGGTGAATTCATTGGAACAGATAGCCGCAAAAATTGACGAGGCTAAGTTTGATAGTAGTGATGTTGGCGATAGAGGTTCTTCAAATGCCGAGAAGTCAGCGACAAAGAAGGGTGGTTTGAGACGACTGATTGGACGGTTTAAGTGGTAGTGATGAAAAAGTTTTTACGGAAATAAAAGTGAGTGGTTGGATGTTGCGTGACTTTTGGCAAGCATTAGAAAAAATTGTAAAGTCACCTTTCAGGGAGGTTATGAATATGCGCATTACTATGGTATATATTTTAGCAAAAGCTGATAGCTTTATTTTTTTAAACTGTAATTGAAATAAGTCTATGATATTTCAACTTTGAGTTAAACGATGATTGAAGCAAAAACATCTTCTCCGTTCCAGACGTTCCAGATTTCGCCGGATAATCCTCAGCAGTTTAGTACTTATTCATCATCAGCTTTTCGGCATAATTTGCACAAAGACCCTTTGATGTCATTGCAAAGTATTGAGGGCTTAGCAGAGCATTTGATGAAAAAAGGGTTGTGTAAATTCATCCATCCCGATACCGCTATTGATTCGGCATTTAATCATCAGCAGACGCCTGTTGATGGGCGTTCATTATCCGAAGTCTTTCGGCGAATAGAAGAACCTGGTTCCTGGATTGCGTTATATCAAATAGAAGAGCATCCCAGTTATAAGAAGCTGTTAGATCAGTTGGTGGAGTCTTTTAAGCCTTTGGTCGAGCCTGAGCAAACAGGGATATGTCATGTGGCTGGATTTATGTTTGTGTCTGCGCCACCATCGGTAACTCCTTTTCATATTGACCGGGAAAACAATTTTTGGATGCAGGTTAAAGGCCGCAAGACTTTAACAGTGTTTGATCATACTGATAGAGAGGTTGTTAGCGGGCCTGATGTAGAGGATTTTATTATTTCAGGCAGCCTTGGCAATGTTCGCTTGCAGGATAAATTTTTGGATCGTGGTAAAAGTTTTAATGTCGGCCCGGGCGACGGGATTTATTTTCCCTCAACCAGTCCGCATATGTCTGAGTCTAAACCTGATTGGGTTAATGACAATGATGGTGTCTCTATTTCTTTGGGTGTTGTGTTTTATACTGATCAAACCCGACGTGCTGCGCGAATACACCAGTGCAATAAATTGCTGCGAAAATTTGGGTTGCGACCAGGTTTTCCACAAACCAGAGGTTGGTCTCAGGCTGTAAAGTCATTAATCGGTTGGGGTTTTGTAATGTTCAGGTCGGTGTTTAGAGGGTATAACCCTCCTCGCGGCTCATACTAGTCAGGGCATAATACAACAGAGCGGACAAACCGATCTATTTGATGCGGCAGGCATATCCGTTGTTTCTATTTAGTGTGTTGCTGCGAAAATATAATCGATCAATTATAGGGAGTGTAATCCGCAGCAGAGTAGTTAAATTAAAGGTTGTATCGCGTTACATATTTTTTGCGGCTTCCAGGTGTTGTTGTATTTCTTTATTGTTGGGCGCTTTTTCAGCTGCTTTTTCAAGTAATGAAATACCTTTTTTAACGTCGCCATTCTGAGCCAATATCCAGCCATAGGTGTCTAAAACACCTGCGCTTTCTGGTGACACTTTATAGGCTTTTTCAGCTAGCGTGGTCGCTTTTGGGTCTGACTTTTCAAAATATAACCAAGCTAGATTATTCAGCGCCAAGCTGTCAGTGGGTGCTAATTCAAGTGCTTGTTCATAGAGTTCTATAGCGGCATTCTTCTGGTTGGCACTTTGGAACTCTATTGCTTTAAGTACTTTGGCTCGTGAGCTATTGGGAAGTTTTTGTTGCCATTCAGTAACAAAGTCGGCAGCAGCGGCTTTATCTCCGCGCCGTTGCAAAGTACGGTAAAGACTTGAAGCAGTGGTGTCGTTAGGTTGTGTGTTCCATGACAGTTGGAAAAATTTTATGGCGTCATCCCAATGCTGCTGTGCTACATAAACTTGTCCCTTAAGGAAGTTACTTAAAGGGTTGCCTGTATCAGCGGCAGCAATTTGATCGGTAACCTTCAGCGCTTCTGAATAATTTTTTGCTGCTATCTCTACGTTGGTTAGGTCGGTTAGTAATCGTGCCTCCTGCGGCGCTAATTTAAGTGCCTGAAAAATACTGGATCTGGCCTCATCATAGTTTTCATCTTGTACATTTTGTAGAGATAAGCTGCGGTAGAGAGAGATTGCTACTGATCGGGTGTATTCACTAATCGGCGAGGTGGCGGTTGCCTGTTTAATGAGTTGCTGAGCTTGTTGCAGGTTGTTTTGTCGACCGTAGTATTCAGCGAGAACACTTGGCAAGGTGCTATTGGTGTTTTCCTGCTTAGCCGTTTTGTTCAGTTCCTGAAGGATGGCATCGCCTTTTCCCTGTGCTTCAAAGCTGGTGATTAAGCCTTTGTAGGCGCTTATATTATTAGGGTCTGCAGCGATAACTTGTCGAAACTTTGTAGCAGCGTTAGTTAACTTTTTTTCAGCAAGATCAAGCTGGCCTAGCGAAAGGTGGGCAAGTAAATTATTGTTATCAAGCGCCGCAGCTTGTTCAAGTCGCTGTCTTGTTTCCGGTAAGTCTCTGGCGGCAAGACTGACTTGAGCTGCTAACAGCATAGTGGCTGAACTGTCTGGAGAGTCGACAAGCATTTTGTCTGCTGTTTTCTGTGCCTTGGATAGCTCTTTATTGCTGAGTAATAGCTTGATGTATTCCTCTTGAATGTTGTTGTCCTGAGGTGACTTTGTCAGAGCTGTATTGAGCTGTGCGTAGGCCTGCTCGGGTTTGTTAAGCGCTAGATAATACCGGGAAAGAATGAGATGCAATCTTGCTTTACTAGGTTCTATAGCTAAAGCTTTTTGAATAGCCAGTGCGCCTTGTTCGTCGGTAGGGTTAAGGTTGAGTAAGGCTAGGCCATAAATGGTATGAATCCCGGAATCATCGGGATGTGATTTCAGTGCGTCTTCGAGTAGTTCAACAGCTTTGTCCGCTTTGTTGAGTTTGATTTGAGTGAGGGCTGTAGAGCTTATAACCTGAGTGGACGCAGTTTCTGCATCAATATTTTGACTCAGTAGAGCTTCTGCTTCCGACATATCGCCTTGTTGGTAATTAATCATTCCAAGCAGCACGCCGCTCATGCTGTTATTAGGAAATTCTTCGTATAATGTGGTGAGTAGTTCTTCAGCTTGATCAAGTTCACCAGATTGGTAAAGGCGTAGAGCTTCAGTGAATTTGCTTTTAGCTTGTTGTGCCTCAGGGTTTGCTTCGGCAAGGATGCGAGAGTAAACCAGTCCTTCGCTGGGTCGTCCAAGCTGAGTTAGTGTTTCTGATAGCTGCTGCAAAATTCTACTCTTTAATGGCAGTAACATATCAGTTTGTGGTAGTAGCTGAATTGCTTCAGTCAAGTATCGTTCAGTGTTTTCCAGCTCATTTTTGTAATAGGCCAGTTGGGCTTTAAGGAAAAGTGCTTCTGGATTGTTGGCGCTAGAGCTAAGTAATTGGTCCAGTATTGTTGACGCGTTGCTAAACTCATTTTTTGCTATTGCAATTTTAGCTAAGCCGATTTTGGCTTCCGCATTATCGGCGTTTTCATTTAGAATTTGCTGATATATTGCAGTTGCTGATTCAAAGTCCTTTAATCCAAGCAGTGCATTGGCCCGAATTAGCTTGGTTGCTATTGAATTATCATTTGGGCGTATCGTGTCTATAGTGTTTAGAGCTGAGCGAAATTTTCGTGCAGAATTTTGTACTGTTGCTAGGGTTAAGCTTGTTTCACTTGGATATTTTTCCGCTATAGAGTTCAGTACATCCAGTGCGGACGAGGTGTTTCCCAATTCGTTGTAGATAGTTGCTAGCCGAATATAGCCATCGGCTGACTCAGGTGCATATTTAATTACATTTCGAGCTTCGATAATCGCTGCGCGGTATTGTCCCTGCTTCATATAAGAGGCAGAGGTGTTTAGATGAATTTCTGCTTGCTTGCTACTGTCAGCTTGCTCATCAGAGCAGCCATTAATCAGGAGTAGTGCGGTCAAACCAAAAGCATAGACTGCAGTCGATAAGATGTGTGAAGGGGAGCGCATAAGTATCCTTTTATTGTTTCCTGTTTTTGCTGATTACACCGAAAAATTAGTTGCTGATTTTATATTTTTTTACTAGGTCGTATAGCGTGGGGCGAGTAATGCCCAATAATTTTGCTGCTGCAGAGTAATTACCATCGGTCATTGATAGAGCGCGTTTGATGGCACTTTTTTCAGCGTCATGGCGAACTTGACGTAAATTGATTGAAAAGTTTTCTGCACTATTGATGGTGAGGTCTTCGGGAGTAATCTGCTTACCATCGCACATAATAATGGCGCGCTTGATTTTGTTTTCCATTTCCCGAATGCTGCCTGGCCATGGATAGGATTCAATAGCTTGAGTTGCTTCTGTTGAAAAAGAGGTCGCTTTACTTTTTTGGTCGACGGTCATAGTTTCGAGGAAGTGGCGTGCTAGTAACACTTTATCACCTTCCCTGTCGCGTAGCGGTGGAATATGAATTACCATTTCGCAAATTCGATAGTATAAATCTTCACGGAAGCTGCCTTCGGCTACCATTTCTTCAAGATTTTTATTGGTAGCACAGACAACTCTGACGTCTACCGGGATTTCATCCCGGCCGCCTACGCGTTCAATAACACGCTCCTGTAAAAAGCGTAGCAGCTTGGCTTGCAAAGGCAGGGGCATATCGCCAATTTCATCAAGAAACAGGGTGCCATTCTGCGCAACTTCGACTTTACCAATCGTTTGTTTATTGGCGCCAGTGAAGGCGCCTTTTTCATAACCGAATAGTTCGCTTTCCATCAGGTTTTCAGGCACTGCGGCACAATTGATAGCTACAAATCGGGCTTCACGTCGTGGACTTATTCGGTGGATGGCTTTGGCAAATACTTCTTTACCGGTACCGCTCTCACCTAGCAGTGTGGTGGTTACCGTGGTTGGCGCAACCTTTTCTATAGTTCTGCAAATCCGTAGCATTTGTGGGTCAGTGGCAATGACACCATCAAGTGGTGATTGCTGTTCTTCATGCAATTGACGGTTTTGCTGTTCCAGCGAATACATGTGGTACGCGCGTTGTACGATGAGATCCAGGGTTTCTGTGTTGATCGGTTTTTGATAAAAGTCATAGGCCCCATCGCAACTGCGCGTACGGCATTTTCATAGTCATGATTACCTGTGACTACGATGATCTTGGTAGACGGGGAGATACTGCTAATTTCTTGTACGGTTTTAAACCCTTCCTCGACCCCTTCTTCGTCAGGTGGTAGCCCAAGATCCTGCAGAATGACCGCTGGTTCATGTTGGCGAACGGCTGCGACAGCCGCTTCGCGGTCACCGGCAATGATGACGTTGTAGGCATCAAAGTGCCAACGTAATTGACTCTGTAGGCCGGGATCATCTTCAACAATGAGGAGGGTTTTGTCGCTAGGTTCTTTGCTCATAAAGTGGTCTTATTTGTGATTAGGCACTGATCGGAATGCTGATAGTAAAGGTGGTTCCCTCGTTGAGCGTGCTATCAACGTCGACTGAGCCTCCGAGGCTGGCGATGAGCTCTCTGGTTTGGTACACGCCGATCCCCATTCCTTTACCTGATTTAGTGGTATCAAAGGGTTTAAATAAGCGTTCTCGAATGAATGTTTCATCCATCCCTGAACCGTTATCTTCGATGGTTATAATGGCATTTTTAGCCTCTTGACGTAAAGTCACATCGACAAATCCGTTACTATTTGTCGCTTCTTGGGCATTTTTAATTAAGTTGCCCAGCGACATGATGAGGTGATCCTGATCTGCGGTTACTTTCAGTTCTTTGGTCTCAAAGCGCAGTGATGGAGTAGGTTTGAGTTCCTTGCATTTTTTGGCGGCTTCCATCAGCACTTTGTGCAGTTCTAGATTGCGTACTTCCAGACTTTCCTGTTGCTGAAGTTTTCTGAGTAAATTGCTCATTCTACTGACTGAGTTGTCGATAGTTTTTATGGCGTCTTCAACAAATGCGGGGTTTTCTTTGTGTTTGGCTGCGTTTTCTACCACCAATGCTTGTTGGGCAATGAGGTTTTTCAGATCATGCATTATGAAGGCGGTAAGTTTATTAAAGGCGTCAAACTGCTTGGATTCAGCTAGCTGTTCAGCGGCTTCGTGGCGATCGAGATAGCTGGCCACCTGACGCCCTACTGTTTTAAGCAGGTCGAGATCTTCCCATGTGAGTGTTGCATCATGGGGCGGTTGAGTAAGGATAATAAAGCCCAGTAAATTACGCTCTGTCAGTAGCGGCAGTACCAGCCATAGCTGCGGTATATCGTAAATCCAGTCGGGCAGTTGCCGGTTGATTTCTCCTATTGCTTCCTTGTCGGTAGAGTGCGGTGAAAAAACCCATTCCTCGTTCTTCATGGTTTTACAGAAATCAGTATCTTGATGTTCGGCTATCGAGGTGGTTGGAAGTTGTAAGTTATAGGTTTGGACAGGTCTGTAATAGCCGTTATTGGCCAACCATAAACAACCGCCCTCACTTTTAAAAATCGATGCGACTACGGTAATAGCGCGTTGGTGAAAATTTTCGTTTTGGGTGGGCTGAGTAAGCGAGCCGATTAGCCTTAGCCATTCGCTGCGGTAGTCATATTTGTGGCGAAAGAAATGTTTATTGATCCAAACGTTGATGCGAGAGCGAATAGTGCTGGAAACAAACAGAGTTACAATTGAAAGCAGGGCGCTGAATAGTACGGCGATTTGAACAACACTACCCCAGCGTCCGCCGTATAGTTGAACATAATAGCCGCCGATAGCAATGAGGGCTAAAAAACATCCGGCGGCTGACATGCTGGTGGTGTAAAAAACTACGGGGCGTGATACCGATAATGCAGTTCTTTGCGGCCCCTGGTTGATAAAAATGATGCTGCCCACTGTGAGGGTGAGTGCGGATAAGCCGTTAATTGCGCCGCGGGACTGCCAAAGCCCGAGATCAATTTGATTGAAAATCAAACTATAAGAAAATAAATAAATATCGTAGGCGAATAGTGCGCCTATGCTAACACTAATGAGTTTCATTAAGCGTTGTTGTCTGCTGTTGCGGTAGAGTTGTTCAACGCAGATCAGGCCTACAATCGAGAGTATCAGGTTGTTCCAAATTAATAGGTCGCTATCGAGCATCCAGGGGTGATTAAGGGCGATCAGTCCGATAATGGAGCTTAGGCTGATTAGCCAAATACTGTGGATGGTATAGCGGACGTTGGGTGGTAGTTGACCGGCAGTAAACTGTAAGCAGGACAGGATGGCGCTAATCCAGACGCCATAGCGCAATGTTTCCAGTAAGACAAGATGCTCACGGGCAAGTGTGTAGCCTTGATAGTTCAGTGCAATGGCGAGCTGCCAGACTAGAGAAAAAAAACTCGCAGCGATCAGCGCCGGTGGTGCTAGCTTTATCTTGTAAAGATATATGAGGGTGAGTGTCAGTGCGGCAAAGACTATGCTGCCACTCAAGTAGCTTGCAAAGGCTATATAATTTTCTTCCATAGCAGTTATATTTTCCCTGCCGGTTATATGGCGGGTGGGTTATTGATCAATAGTGGGAAAGTATAGCTGTTAATTCTAATTTGTAGGTTGGTATTTTTTCGGCAAAGTCGGGGTGGTGCTGGATTGAAAAAATCGATACTGGTTAGAATTGCCTGTCATTAATTATTAAATCTTTTCTGGTTTGGGTGAGCTGGCACTATTCAAATTGCCCAGTACTTGGCTCATTGCTCGGTCAAAAATATTGGATGAGTTCAAAATAACCGCTCTGCCTGCTTGCATATCACAAGCAAAATCTTTGCGGGCTTTCTCCAGCACTTTGAAGCCAAATCGGTTGACGAACACGTAGGTGTCAGAAGCTTCCAGCTTGACTGACAGTTTACAGCGAGTCACATTGCCGCTCTTATGATCGGTGTAAGAAATCCAGGTTTGCAGGGGCAGTTGTTCTGCTTTGCGAATATATTCATAAGTCAGTTGCTTGTAGCGAGCTTGCTGTCGTTCGACTCCAGTCATGTCCTGCCAGCTCTTGCTACCGCCACCTGGTTGGTGACCTAGTTGTGATGCCTGTGCCGCACTTAGTGGGCGTGTTAGCAAGTCGCTGTGAGCGCCTGATGCTAGTTTGTCGAGTGTTTTTTCGATACTTGCCAGATGCTCGTTAGCTGCTTCTGAGGTGACCGAGATTTGATTCATGCCAACGCTGATTCGCTGCAAAAGATTTGGCTTGATGCTTTCATAGCGCTGTTGTGATTTGGTGTCCTGATGCCGCAGGCTAGCCCATATCAGGTCATCAATTAGCTGTGCAGCATCGATCCATTCTGGACTTTCTTCGCCATGTTTTAGGTGTACAAGGACTAATAGATTTAACCAGTGCGTGGTAAGAAATTCACTGATAGCATCCGGTAAAGCTGACGTTTCCAGCTTTTCAAACATGATTTTTTGGGCCATGAGCTTGGCGAGTTTGGTTCTTGCCTGGCCTTCGGCGGCTTGCTCGGTACGTTTTTCGATAAGCTTGGATTTATGTTCATTTTTTTCTGAAAAGCTTTGTAGCTCACTAAGCTTTTCAGAAAAAATGCTGTCGTCATCGGTGAAGTTATCAATAATGTCTTGTGTGATTTTGGCTAGTAGGCTGTATAACCGGTCTTTGTTGTGCTGCGCCGAATCATCAAGGCCGATGCTGGTTTCAGCGATGAAGTTAATCAGCTGTCTGGCAGGGTGCTTGCCATTGCTGAAAAAAGTTTTATCCCGCAAGGCGATCTTTAGTGTCGGTATTTGCAGCCGGCTGATTAATGCTTGGGCGGGTAGCGGCAGGCTCTTATCGTCCAATACAAATTCAAAGAACATGGCAACTAAATTAATAACATCGTCGTCAGGCTGGTGTACAGATTTTTCAGGCGTATTGTCTTCCTGATTGGATAATATGAGTTCAATAATTTGGCGTAAGTCTTCCGCTAGCTGCGGTTCGCTATCCTGTATCGGGCTGATATTGTGCTGAATTGTAGTCAGCAAATTTACTAGCTCAAGATTGGATATTGCGGGGCCGTGGTTGGCTGAGTACGCCGTGTAGTTAGGTATTATGGTGGCGAGCTGTTCGGGCGATTGATTGCGGATGAGCGCCAGAATAGAGCTTAATTCTTCCAGATCAAATTCAACATTGGGTTGAATGGGTTGGGCGGGTGACTGCTCTGCCTTCGGTGATGATTTTTTGTAGCGTTCCGTTTTGGGAAGCGTCCCGGCATCTATTAATAAGTTGTTGGCTGAAGAGTACACAGACGCCAGCTTAGAGGTGACGATACGGTCAAATTGCTTAAGTAAAATAATACGGGCTTTAATATTTAATTCTAATAGTTTGCTCGCGTTAGCAAAATAGTTACAAATTTGCTGTGGATCGAGCGGATTATTGTTTTGATCAACTGAAGAGTGTGGGGTGAGGTAATCGAAACGCAGTGTCAGGTGGTAAAGCGCCTCCTGAGAATTTGCCCGTGCTTTGCTCGACATGCTGGAAATGGCGACATCTTGCTCAAGAATGTCATTCTGCACCAAGCTTAAGTTGCTATGATGTTCGGGGTGGTTGCTATCTTGTTGGTGCTTGGTTTTGCTGGCACCGGGTGAGGCAAGCTGGTGGAACCCGGTTTCGATTTCGCTTTTAAAGCAGGCGATGACGCCATTCTTTTTGAGGCGAACTTCACGCATGGATTCAAAGTATAGATTTTGTTCCTGATTGCTTTCTGCACGGCTGGATAGATCGAAAAAGAGGTCGTCGCAGGAGCTGAACAGGTTTTCAAGTTGGGCTAATAAGATAGATATAGAATTCTCTTTCACTTGACGTAACAGCGTTGGCAGGCTCTTAGGTGAAGTGCTGTTGTTAACAGCTTGAATGTAATCAGTATCTTTTTTCATAATATTGGCAAAAGTAGTCTCGACAGTTGCAAGCGCTCAAAAGGAATACAATAGAGAATGCAATTATTATGCCTTTATTTTAAGTGATTCTAGCTTTCGGGTTTTGTGTCACAGGATCAATCTAAGTTATTGATTTTAAATCAAAAAATACCAGTCTCTTGGGTGCGGTCAAATTCGCTGGATTTCGCTTGCGTGGCTTGATCGTAAAAATTGTCGACAGTTTGTGCTGGGATGGGGTTAGTTAATGGTTGCTTCGGCAAAGTCGGACAGGGCGCTGGAGTTGCCAGTATTGTCAGTGGTGCTGATGGCAAAATAATAGGTGCCTGGCGGTAGTGGTGGAGTGGTGTGCTCATAGGTCTCGCCACTATCTATTGTGACCACTTCTCCTTCTCCCTGCGCAGACCCTTCGCGAAAATAATAAATAGTAAATCCACTGATCTCGTTGGCAAGGAGTGCGTCACCATTTTCACGTGTCGCCGGTGCGGTCCAGGAGATAGAAATACTTTTGGCTTCTGGTAGCTCGGTATCAGTTAGCGGATCATCGCTGTCGCTGTCGTCAGGTGCGTTGCTGGAAGCGTTGTTTGTAACAGGAGGTGGTACAGAAATTTGTTCAGGGGCTTGCTGGCTAGAAGTGCTAGCCACGGTATTGCTCGAGGTTGCTTGTGTTTGTGAGGTTGTTGCATTGCTTTCGCCGCCACCGCCACCGCCACCGCCACCGCCACCGCAAGCGATAACAAGGCTGGAAAGTGCAATGAGAATAAGAGCTTTGGTTGGGCTCGGCATGATGGTTAATCCAAATTCAGTGTGGGATTTATTTCCCCACTAGATTTATTTTGATACCTGGGGGCGGATATGACAACTATAGAATGCGTTTGGTGGTAAATATATAGCGGTTTTGTGACGATTTTGCCTGAAAAATAAGCCTGATGGGCTAATTTTTCCGAGTAATGGCCAGGTGCGTTAATTTAATCATTGCTTCTTTATAGTCGGTTGGTGGGAGGTGGTGAATGGCGGCCAATGCTTTTTGCTGGTGGTCCTTGGCGATTTGCTTGGTGTGGTCTAGACCACCGCAGCTCTGAACGGCCTGTATCACCTGCTCAATGTTATCTTTGCTTTTTTTCATGATAGCTCTGCGGATGATATCTGCTTCGGTAGTGGAGCCATTTTTTAATGTATAGATAAGGGGAAGAGTGGGTTTGCCTTCAGCCAGATCATCGCCTACGTTTTTGCCCATTTCTGCGGGGTCGCCTTCGTAGTCCAGTACGTCATCGATTAATTGAAAAGCCAGGCCGAGGTTCAGCCCATAGTCGTAGTAGCAGCTTACTGTTTCATCGTCGCGCCCTGATAGCATGGCCGCGCCAGCAGTGGCGGCGGCGAATAGTACTGCAGTCTTGTTTTTGATGACTTGAAAATAATCACTTTCACTGGCTTCCGGGTCGCCGGCTTTAGTGAGTTGTAATACCTCGCCTTCAGCAATGTTGTTAGTGGTGTCGGCGATGAGGTTCATAACCTCCATGTTGCCGATTGCTACTAGCAGTTGAAAGGCCCGGGTATATAGAAAGTCACCCACTAGCACGCTGGGAGCATTGCCCCACTCGGCATTGGCGGTGGGTCGTCCTCTGCGCAAATTGGAGAGGTCGACAACATCGTCATGGAGTAAGGTGGCGGTATGTATAAACTCTATCACGGCGGCCAGGGTGACATGGTCCTGATTGAGTTTGTTACAACTGCCGCCAGCGAGTAATACCAGCATGGGGCGCATCCGTTTGCCGCCAGCATCGACTATGTAGTGGCCAATATTCTCTACTAGCGGCACATCTGAGTGCAATTGATCGATAATGAGCCGGTTAACGGCTTCAAACTCGCTGCTGACAGTTTCGCGTATTGCTTGCATGTTTTGTTGGGTCTAGTGGGCTGGTTTACGGGGTGGCATGCTAGGTTGCTGTATTAATTGTGTCAAGCAGGGCTCTGGATGATTGGCTTGGGCTGTTTTAGCGCAGTTAGGGGCTTGTGGTGGTAGGTAAACTACCGTAGAATGCGCGTCCCTTAAATCCGAACCCGCATATTCTGATGTTGTGGTTCTGGTGCCTGGACTTGTCCTGGCTAGCTGGCTATTTGAGAGTAGTTGGCGGCTGGTTGATAGATTGGTTCATATTGCAAGCAGGCCAACACTGGAGTTAGACAATGTACGCAGTTATTGAAAGCGGTGGTAAGCAGCACCGTGTTATCGAGGGCGAAACCCTTAAGTTAGAAAAAATTGAAAGCGCCGTCGGTGAAGCCATCGAGTTTGATAAGGTTTTGATGGTTGGTGAGGGTGAGGGCGTTAAAATTGGCGCTCCTTACGTTAAAGGCAGCAAGGTAACTGCTGAAGTTATTGAGCAAGGGCGTCATAAAAAAGTTAAAATTATGAAGTTCCGTCGCCGTAAACACTCTATGAAACAAGCTGGTCATCGTCAGTGGTACACTGAAGTTAAGATCACTGGCATTAAAGGCTAAACGAGGAGATTGAACAATGGCTCACAAGAAAGCAGGTGGTAGTACTCGTAACGGTCGCGATTCTAATGCCAAGCGCTTAGGTGTTAAGCGTTACGGTGGTCAGGAAGTATTAGCAGGAAATATTTTAGTTCGTCAGCGCGGTACGCGTTTTCATGCAGGTGAAAATGTAGGTTGTGGTGTTGATCATACTTTGTTTGCCAAGGCAGATGGAGTAGTGAAATTTGAAGTGAAAGGCCCGAAAAATCGCAAATTTATTAGCATAGTTTCTGCCTAGGCACGAGTAAGAAGTTTTTTGAAAGCCTCGTCTCAGGACGGGGCTTTTTTTATGCGTAACATTTTGGCTGCTGGTTTGATTAGGTGTTGCTTGTTTCAGGCGAGTATCTAGGGAATAGTGGTCAATGGATGGTGTTGGGGTGATCGACTATTATCTACAGCATTATTTTTATTTAATTCTATTTTTATTAAAAGCGGAGAGCAGGCATGAAATTTGTCGACGAGGCCAGTATTAAGGTCCAGGCAGGTAAAGGAGGCAATGGCAGCCTTAGCTTTCGGCGTGAGAAATATATCGCCAAGGGTGGGCCTGATGGTGGTGACGGTGGTGATGGCGGTAGTGTCTGGCTAGAGGCTGATTATGCCGTTAATACCATGGTGGATTATCGTTTTCAGCGCAGTTACCAGGCAGAGAATGGCCAGCAGGGCATGGGCAAAAATTGCACGGGTAAAGGTGGCGATGATATTACCTTGAAGATACCTGTGGGTACTACGGTCATTGATGAGGATACGCAAGAGATTCTTGGTGATCTGGCTGAACATGGTCAGCGTTTAAAGGTCGCTCAGGGTGGTTTCCATGGTCTGGGTAACACCCGGTTTAAATCCAGTACCAATCGAACGCCACGGCAAACCACGCCGGCTCCGAGGGCGAGTTTCGCAACCTGAAGCTTGAGCTGAAGGTGTTGGCAGATGTAGGTTTGCTGGGTATGCCTAACGCGGGTAAGTCTACTTTTATTCGGGCAGTGTCTTCGGCTAAGCCAAAAGTGGCTGGTTATCCATTTACTACATTGGTGCCTAATTTGGGCGTGGTGAAAGTGCAGGCGCATCGTAGTTTTGTGGTGGCAGATATTCCTGGCTTGATTGAGGGGGCCTCTGATGGTGCGGGTTTGGGGGTGCGCTTTTTGAAGCACCTGACACGCACGCGGTTGTTGTTACATATTGTTGATATGGCGCCTTTTGATAATAGTGATCCGGTAGACGCGGTGCAGGCAATCGTGCGGGAGCTAGAGCGTTTTAGTCCAACCTTGCATGGTCGTGATCGCTGGTTAGTGTTGAATAAGATGGATTTGCTGCCGGCTGATGAGCAGGAGTCTCGTTGTCAGCGGGTGATTGAGGCATTGGATTGGCAGGGACCGGTTTATTCTATTGCGGCTATTAATCGTCTGGGGGTTGACCCCATTTGTGGCGATATCATGGCGTATCTGGAAGCTATTCGAGAGCGTGAGATCACCGACCCGGAATTGGCTGAGAAGGAGCATGCCATTCAATCGCAAATGCAGGAGGAGTCCCGCTTGCGTATTCAGGAGTTGGCTGCAGCAAGAAAAGCGGCAAGGCAGCAGAGTAAGGCAGATGACGATGACTGGGATGATGACGATTACGATGTTGAGGTTTTTTATCAGCCATAAATGCGTGGTAATGAATAATAACGGTGTATGCAGGTTTCTTTTGAGATGAGTGCCAGAGAGCAATTACAGCAGTCCAAGCGCTGGGTTATCAAGATTGGTAGCGCACTATTAACCGCTGATGGTAAAGGCTTGGATAGGGCCGCTATTGCTGATTGGACGGCGCAAATGGTGCAGTTACGTCAGCAGGGGATTGAGTTGGTATTGGTATCCTCCGGCGCGGTTGCCGAGGGGATGAGTCGTTTAGGTTGGTCCAGGCGTCCGCACGCCTTGCATGATTTGCAGGCCGCGGCGGCGGTGGGGCAAATGGGGTTGGTGCAGGCTTATGAATCCTGTTTTCAGCAGTATGGTTTACATACTGCTCAGATTTTATTGGGGCATGATGATATATCGGCCCGTGACCGCTATTTGAATGCCCGCAGTACCTTGACCACATTGTTGGCGCTGGGGGTGATTCCGGTGATCAATGAAAACGATACCGTGGTTACTGATGAAATACGGTTTGGTGATAACGATACTCTGGGGGCATTGGTTGCCAATTTAATTGATGCCGATACCTTGGTTATTTTGACTGACCAGCAAGGCTTGTATGAGGCTGATCCGCGCTCTAATCCGCAAGCGGAATTATTGCATGAAGCGGATGCCAGTGACGCCCGGCTATTAGCAATGGCAGGTGGTGGTGGTCTGCTGGGGCGTGGTGGGATGGCGACCAAGGTTCAGGCTGCAAAGTTGGCGGCACGTTCTGGCGCCAATACAGTCATTGCCGGTGGCTTGCTGGACTCCGTACTACTCAAAATTGCCGCTGGTGAGCAAGTGGGTACATTGTTGCGTGCGGCTCAGCAGCCCTTGTTGGCGCGCAAGCAATGGCTGGCGGGCATGTCCAAATTGAAAGGTGAGTTGACGCTTGATGATGGCGCTGTGAGGGTGTTGTGCAGTTCGGGTAAGAGTTTGCTGCCAGTAGGTGTTAAGTCGGTGTCGGGCGCGTTTGAGCGTGGTGATTTGGTCTCATGCCAGGATAAAGACGGGTTGGAGGTTGCCAGAGGTTTGATTAATTACAGTGCGGCAGAGGCGGCGTTGCTATGTGGAAAAAGTAGTGCTGAGATAGAGCAACTACTCGGTTATCAGGGAGATAAAGAGTTGATCCACAGGGATAATCTAGTGCTTGTATAGTCGGAGTGAAATGTATCGAGTGAAACAATGAGCATAAAAAAACCGGCTGTTGCCGGTTTTTTTATGCTTGCGACCTAATGGCTTAGGCAGCCAGGCTTTTAACCTGTGCATTTAAGCGGCTCTTGTGACGCGAGGCTTTATTCTTGTGGATAATGCCTTTGTCAGCCATGCGGTCAATAACCGGTACGGCTGCGTTATACGCCTGAGTGGCTTCTTCTGCATTGCCGGACTGGATCGCTGCAATAACTTTTTTAATAGAGGTACGTACAACCGAGCGCAGGCTAGCATTGTGCTGGCGACGTTTTTCCGCCTGACGGGCGCGCTTTTTGGCTTGTGGTGAGTTCGCCATTATTTCAATCCTGAGTGTCGATAAAGTGTAAAGTTTTGTCCCGCAGATCGATCATATAAGTGGATAGAAAAGCGAGCTTGAATTTAGGAGGCGGGATTATTCCTTGTTCAATCCCTGATGTCAACCCACAGAAGGCATCTGGATGTATTCTTGTGATTTATGGCTGGTTTGGTGTTTGTGACCTAGAAGCTTCAGCCGCCTCCTTGAAGATAGTCCCAGCAACTTAGGCACCAGCAAATTAGGAATAAGGCCATAGCCAGGAATACTACTGAAGAGCCAATATCTTTGGCTTGTCCTGATAGAGGATGAAGTTCAGTGCTAACCCGGTCAACAATGGCCTCAATAGCGGAGTTAATCAATTCGGTGATGAGTACTAAAAAGCAGCTGCCAATGAGTAGTAATTGATGGGCGAGGGTGTCGGCGATTACAAAGCTTAATGGTACAAAAACCACGGCAAGACAGGTTTCAACTCGAAAGGCTTCCTCGTGTAGCCAAGCGGCCTTGAGTCCTTTGGCCGAATAGCCGCCGGCTGCGATTATACGAGCGATACCCGTTTTCCCCGGTTTATTCATTGCCGGTTCAGGGTCTTTTGTTGAGTCGGGAGTGTGCTTACTCATGTATCGGGAGGCTTATTAGTAAGTAAACGGTAATAATATGTTGGTTGCTTGATAAAAATACAGTGCTTTATGCTGGGTGCGTAAAAATATCCAGTACTGTGCTGGTTATGCAATTCAAATAATAGGTTGGCTTATGATTTGGCAGCGGCATTCATCGCAACAGCGAGGCACTTTTGGCCAGATATTTTCGCTAAGGCCTAATCTTTGGGCAGATTATCAGCGATTTATTGCGGTGCTATGGCAGCGCACGTCGCTGAGTGTGGTGATTTTGGAGTTGACTCGGCTCAGGGTGGCACAGCTACATAATTGTAAACCGGAGTTGAATCGTCGCTATCAATTGGCAATAGATGCCGGTTTAGTAGAAGAAAAAATTCAGCAGTTATCCCAGTGGCATACAGCCAATGTTTTTTCACGATCCGAGCGGGGGTGTTTGGAATTGGCTGAATTGTTTGTGATCGATCCTCATGCTATTAGCGACGAGGTGGCAGCAGCGGTGCAGCATTCTCTGGGCGACAATGGGTTTGTCGCCTTAATGGAAGCGTTAGCGATGTTTGATGGCTTTTGTCGGTTTCAGTTAATGTTGGATGTTGCAGTAGATAAGCAATTACAAATCATTGTACTGGAGGATTAAGAGATGGCTACGACCGCGAGAGTGAGCCCGCCAGCAAATGCCGCGGGAGGAGACCCCATTAGTGGTAGTGCCTTGGCGTTGCAGCCAGAGTCGCTACAAGCATTTAACCGGTTATATGCAACGTTGTGGAGTCGAGGGGAGCTGGAACACAATTACAAAGAGATTGCACGACTACGTAATGCCAGAACTACCAATTGTGTGTTCTGTAAAAATGTTCGTTTCGAGCAGGCTAAAGTAGCGGGATTGACGGAAGCCAAGGTCGATTTGATCAGGGATAATTATGCGAGTAGCGCGTTGAGTGATAAGGAAAAATTGGTTATAGCTTACACTGATGTTTTTTTGAAAAATCCAGCGGCGCTGACAGATGAATTGAAAAGTGCAATGACAGAACATTTTAGTGAGGCGCAAATTGTAGAATTAACCGCTGGGCTGGCTATGTTTATGGGCTTTTCAAAAATAGCGGTTTCGTTAGGTGGTATGCCTGATTCATTGCCAGTGTTTACAATGCCTACGCCAGTGTGAGTGTGGGCTCATTATTTGAAACAAAGCATTAATTTTTGCAATCGGCGTTATATTGATTGGTATGGAAAAGTGTAATATTTTCACTTTAATCATATGGTTCTGGTAAAAATAACAATTGATATTGGCAGGATTTGGCAGTGGGTGTTGATTGTTTCTACATGTCTTGATGGTAGTTCCTGTCAAGCAAAACATTGCCAACTTTTCCCCATGATTTCGGCGGTATTAGCCGCTAAGCTTAATTTCAATATTGAGTTTTAGCCATGGCGGTGGTCGCCTGAAAAGTTAGGTTTGTAGGCTTATGAAGAAAGTAGCAGCATTATTGTGGTTATCGGTAGTTTCGGCTTTGGTGGATGCTGCGTGTATAGAGGCCGAGGCGCCAGGTTTGCCGCACCCTGATGAAGCAGGTGAGTATGAAATGTTACAGGCCCAATTTGCGGTAAAAGAGTATTTAGCTCAGCAGGAGTTGTTTTTAAGCTGTGTACAGGATGGTCGCCGTCACAATCAGGCGATTGATCGAATGAATGACATTGCTGATCAATATAATCGCAGTGCGCGTCGTTATAAAGCGCGCATGGAATCAATGGATAGGATGACCGAGCTGGCTTTGCTGACAGCTGATTATTAGTTTCTCACGTAGCTCTCCCTTCGTGAACCGGAGCTGCTTAGGTAGCTCCTTTTTTTCGTCTGATATTTTTGTAACTTCCCTGGCTAGACTTAGGTTTCTTGAGTGATTGAGTAGCCGGTCTTTTAAAGCTTGGTGCCATATCGCCCTGAATCAATATTAGTTATACTTCGGCGAATTTTTAAGACAACTTTAGCCTTGAGGGGGGCTCCATGAAATCAACCGCAGAAAAAATACTCGATGCGGCAGAGGATCTCTTTGCTGAAAAGGGTTATGACGCAACATCCTTGGGCGATGTTGCCGATGTTGTCGGGATTCGGTCCCCTAGTCTTTATAACCATTTTCGCAATAAAGAGGCTTTATATACGTCCGTCGTTGAGCGGCTAATTTCCCGTTTTTATTTTCCTTTGGTGGAAATGTTGGAAGGCGATGATGTTAGTCAAAGCAGCGTCTTGAAGTGGTTGGAAAAAGTGGTGAACTTACACCATGACAATCCAAACTTTGCTCGACTCATTCAGCATGCAGCACTTTCGGGTGGGCCTCATACTAAAGAATTGGTTGAGCGTATGGTGAAACCGATGTTTGATCGGCGAGGAGAAGAAGCTCAAAAGAAATTGTTCGGTTTAGGAAATCCAGAGTTGCAACCGTTCGCTATTATTGCACTCAATAATATTATGATGTCCTATCTGACTATGGCGCCGCTCTATAAGGATATGTTGGATCAGGATCCCTACTCTGATGAAGCGAGATTGTTACAGACTGAGATGATCCTGAAGTTGGCTGAATTCGTTATGGGGCCAGCGGAACGATCATGAGTGATTCGGATAATATGACTATGTTGCCTTCGCGACACTTGCCTTTTGAAGGTACCCCTAATTTTCGTGACTACGGCGGTTATCAAACTATAGATGGCCGCACTATAAAGTGGCGTACATTATTTCGCTCCGGTCAATTGTCAGCGTTGACCAGTAATGATCATCAGCAATTTACAGCCTTGGATATACGTGTTGTGTTTGATTTTAGGCGCGATGCTGAGCGTGAACATGATCCTAGTTGTTTTCCAGTGAATGCAATGCCTGAAGTGGTTGGTTTACCGATTGATCCGGGTAGTTCTACCGGTTTTTTTGACAAAGTGGGTAGTGGTAGTCTTGGCGACAAGGAAATGGCGGATTACATGTGTTTGATTAACCGCGAATTTGCTTTGGAGCAAGGGGCAATTTATCGTCAGATGTTTCAGTACCTACTGAGCCAGCAAGCGGGCGGCTCGTTAGTGCATTGTGCTGCTGGCAAGGATCGTACGGGGTTTGCAGCAGCGATGGTGTTGTCAGCTTTAGGTGTGTCGAGAGCCACTATTATGCAAGATTATATGCTAACAGCTGATTATTTTAATATCGAAAATGAAATTGAGCGGATAAAAAATAAATATCAATGGCAGGGAGATGGTGGTGCAATACGTCCTATGCTGGAAGTCCGCGAGAGCTATTTACAAACAGCATTCGATGCCATTGATAACGAATTTCCTTCCCTGGATATTTATCTGCAAGAAGTGTTAGGTGTGGGTGTTGAAGAGAAAGCGTGGTTGCAAGAGCGTTATCTAATCTAGCCGGTATTTCATTGGTTGCGTTCTTTGTGCTTCTTTTTGGCTTTGTTTCCATTGCTTTGATTTAGCACTAATTTAATGCTGGTTTGCAAATTGTGTAGTGGATAGGCAGTTGCATTGCTCGGATCTTGTTCTGGTCGGGTGTGGCGAGAGTCGATCTCTATGCGGGTGTGATTTATCCAGGATAATTGGTCGCCAAATGAGGAGGCATCGGTTGAGGTGCTTGTGGAGGCTCTTCGGCCCGAGAAGTGCTGTGTATATTGGGTGAAGACTGAAAGCGGCTGATTTTGCATGATTGCTACTCAACAGGGTGGTTAGCTGATTTATCATGGCTAGAAAGTATTAAGCCATGCTGAGGTAGTATTCTTCAGTATGGCTTAATTGGGGTATAGCGCAAATGCTCAATGCAGCACGCTAACTGGTCTTTTTGCAGTGCTATGCCTGACAGGCGTTTTTGGCAGCTTTAATTTGCTTTTTATGGCAGTTATCCAGCGAGTCACTACCGACACACCATTTTTTACGCTGATTCCAGGCGGTTAGTGGCTGCTTCTGGCCATTGGAGCATTTGACAATATAGTTTGAATATTCAACGCCATCGGGAGTTGTTCCGTCCGCGGCAAAAGTGATGCTGGTTGGTTTGGCGGCAGTTGCCGTCATGGATACGGCTAATAATGCGGGAGCTATTAAAATAGATAAAAAATTTTTCATGCGAGTCTCAGAGTTTTCCTTGTTGGCTAAAATTGTGCGGGCATTCTACCATCTGAAAACGTAATTGCTAGCCGACTAGACGGACTGTTTTGCTGGCGGGGCCGGCATCTTCAGTTTGATGGCTCTTATGGGTTTTAAGTATTTGATTCTTAAGGTTTTTAATTACTTTGATGCAGGTGTGTACGGGATTAAAGTTTTGTTAATTACCAGCCCATTGCATGATGAGTGAGCTGGTAAAGGGATAAGTGATTATCCGGGTTGTGTTAAGCGAGGCCTGCGGCTACTAATACGCAACCGATCAAGGCGAGGACCAGTGATTCTTTGGCAATATCCAGACGCAATAACGCATAGCCATAGGCTAGAGGTGGGAGGAGAAAAGCGCACAGTCCCCAGGTGAAGTCTTCTTTGGCGCTGGTAAAAAGTAGTGATACCCAGCTAGCGAGCAGTGCAGCAACACCGAAGGTGGTGAATAGAGCAGGAAGTGCTTCCATAGTAATCTCCAAATATTTTAGTGGTCTTTGCCGCTAAGCTTAGCATGCAGCTGCAAGGCTGACGACACTAAGAGAGAAAGAGGTGCGTCGTCAATGGGTTGTTTGAATCACTGAAATTAATGACTAATATTTTATTCGAAGGGTAGTCATTAAGCCAAAGGCATGAATGCATAGGCAATAAAAAAGGCTTGCCCAATGGCAAGCCTTTTTTAATTGGTAGCGGGGGCCAGATTTGAACTGACGACCTTCGGGTTATGAGCCCGACGAGCTACCAGGCTGCTCCACCCCGCATCGATAACTCTGTTACGTCCAGCTCTTGTGGCGCTGTCGTTAACAAGGCGCGCATCATAGGGGTGTGCTTGTTATAGGTCAAGATTAATTATGGTTAAATAAGCAGAATATATTATTGGTGTTTTGTTTTATAAGCTTTACAGTGTATTTAAGTTTGATATTTGATCTGATGGAATAATAATAATGATGAAAAAGAGCTTATGGCTCGTGTTTGGAATCCTTGCATTACCGGTGCTAATTTATACAGCGCTGTTCATTGAAAACAATCGCGATGTTGACCCTGTAGAACAGCATATTATTGCCAGTAGTCTGGAGAAAGCCACCCACTGGGCGGTCACTAACCGTGATAGTTTGTTAACACAAAATAATGCCATGTTGTGGTGGATGATTAAGCGCAGTGCTGAATTATCTAACGATTATCGTTTGCAGCGTTTATATAATGATTATCGCAAGCGTTATATTGATGGAAATCTTGCGTCCCCCTGGCGGCCTTTATTTGGCCTGTACTCAGGTCGTAGCAATCTTGCCCAGCGTTTAGAGGGGTTTCCTGATTACAATTTATATTTTATTTACGGTCTAACTTGCGATCAGGGTTTGCAAGCTCAGGCATTGGTGCAAGCACAAATGGAGGATGGTTTTTGTTCGGATCACCATCCTATTAGCCCGGCTTGCGTCACCCATCAGTTAATGGGATTACAGTTTCGCCAGCAGAATGCCTGTGGTGATGAGGCAGAAATGAAACGGCAGGTGGAAGTTTTGCAGTCAATGATTGTTAAGCAGTTGACTTGGGATCCGCGTGTTGTTGATGTGTATTTGCAACGGGTGTTGATGTTGGTTGATACAGGTGCTGTTGCTGATGTTAATCCTATTTGGCTACGCCGTATCATTAATCAGCAATTGGCAGGCGGCGGTTGGAGCCCGTTCCAGCCACTGCTGGCAATGACCGGAGAGAAATATTTTGGTTTCACTGGCAAAAGTCTCGCCATCACTAAGCCAAAACCTAGTTTCCATGCTACGGCGCAGGGGATATTACTAATGACGCTATTACTCGATAAGGGTGAGGCGTCTAGTGACTAATAATGCTGTTTCCGGTATTGTTCCCCGCCACGGATTAACCGCCAATAAGTGAGCAAAGATGGGTCAGTTTGCCGATATTCGCCCCTATAACGATGCCGAAGTTCCAGCTGTTCTGCGGAGCCTGATTAGGGATGATGAACTCATATCCGCTATTGCGAGCCTTAAGTTGGGGGCGTGGCATAAATCGTTTACTTGGTTGATTTATCCATTGGTTCGTCGGTTTTTAAAGGGCCAGCTTCGTGGTGTGGCGACGGTTGATGGCTTTCAACACATCATTAAAAATTACATGGATAGTATGATTGAAAGCACTACTACTGGTTTTACGGTCTCGGGTCTGGATCAACTGGATCCGGCCAAGCCTTATTTATTTATGAGCAACCATCGCGATATTACACTGGATCCGGCCTTTGTGAATTACGCGCTATATCATAATGATCACGATACGGTCCGGGTTGCGATTGGCGATAACTTGCTGACCAAACCGTATGTATCTGACTTAATGCGGCTTAATAAAAGTTTTATTGTTAAGCGTTCTGCGAAAGGGCCGCGACAAATTTTGGCGGCCTATAAATTACTCTCAAGTTATATTCGGCATTCAATTGAAGAAGATAAAAATCCCATTTGGATTGCACAGCGAGAAGGTCGAGCCAAGGATGGTAAAGATCGTACTGAGCCTGCGATCATTAAAATGTTGGCAATGAGCCAGAACAAGGCCACTGAAAGTTTTTCAGATTATATTAATGCATTGAATATTGTTCCGGTTTCAATTTCCTATGAATTAGATCCCTGTGATAGTGCCAAGGCAAAAGAGCTCTACATCACTACTGAGCAGGGTAAGTATCAAAAAACGGAGCACGAAGATGTTGCTTCAATCGCTGCAGGCATTGCGGGTAACAAGGGTAAGGTGCATGTATCCTTTGGTGAACAGCTCACCGGCGACTTCGTTGATGCTGATGCAGTGGCTTCGGCTGTCGATGAGCAGGTGGTGAGTCGCTATGTGTTGCACCCCAGTAATTTCTTCGCTTATAAAATGCTACATGGATATTACCCGGATGGATTGGTAAGCAGTGCTAATAAGCCTTTTGCTATTGCTGGTTTAGAGGCGCAGGAAAAATCTTTCCAGCAGCGTATCCAGACTTTACCGCAAGCGCATCAACCTTATGCGCTGGGTATTTATGCTAATACCATTGATAACAAAAAACAGTACCTGCAGTAACTTCATTAATTAGCTTATTTGCGTTCGTTGGTCATTGCTATGCAATACTCGCGTAGAATAGCTTACCGTTCACTTATTCACATAATCTCATGTTAACTGACGATATTAAGCACACTATCCAGACCGCTTACTCTACTTTGCTTGAGAGCAAGGATTTGAAGGCGCGTTATGGCCAGCGTTTAATGATTGCTGATGTCGCCCGTACTTTAACTTCGGTAGCTGAAACCGAAGAGGCGCCAGTGTGTGTGGTAGAGGCCGGCACAGGAACAGGGAAAACGATTGCGTACACCATTGCCGCGGTACCAATCGCGCAGGCGTTAGAAAAAACGTTGGTCATTTCGACTGCGACTGTGGCACTGCAGGAGCAAATTATTCACAAAGATTTACCGGATATATTACGTCACAGTGGTTTAGCGTTCAGCTTTGCACTGGCGAAAGGTCGTGGTCGGTATTTGTGTTTATCCAAACTTGATGGCGTGCTGCAGGATAATGATGCAGGTAATGAAGTGATGGGTTTATACCCGGATGAATTACAGTCCAAAGTTGATACTCAAACCTTGACGGTCTATCAGGATATGATTACCGCGTTAGGCGCTGGAGATTGGGATGGAGATCGGGATGCGTGGTCGCAGGAACTTGATTTATCCGTGTGGTCCCGGGTCACCACTGATCATGCTCAATGTACCGGACGACGCTGCGCCAATATCAGCCAGTGTTGTTTTTATAAAGGTCGAGAACAGTTGGGTAAGGTGGATGTGATTGTCACTAATCACGATTTAGTGCTCGCTGACCTATCTCTAGGCGGTGGTGCTATTTTGCCGGACCCTGAAGATTGCATTTATATTTTTGATGAAGGCCATCATCTACCCGATAAAGCGATTAATCATTTTGCCCTTTCCTGTCGCTTGCGTTCCACTGAAAAGTGGTTAGACCAAGGCATCAAGGTACTAGCAAAAGCTGCTCCCAAGCTGGGTGATGGCGCAGGCATTGACAGACCGCTGCAGGCTTTACCAGCTGTCATGACTTCGCTTAAGCAACAATTTGGTATGTTGTTTAATAGTTTTGAGGGTGAGTTAAATACTGAGCCAGACCGGCGTGGTTCTATTCCTGCGCATCGTTTTGAGCGGGGAATAGTGCCAACCGCTTATCGTCTTCAAGCGGTGGAACTGGCGGCACAATTTCGCACCATGCACGACCTGTTAGACCGCTGTTGTACATTATTGGATGAGGCAATGGAGGAGTCAGGCAACGCGATTAATAAACAGGAAGCCGAATCATGGTTTCCAGCGTTCTCTATGTTGCGTGGTCGGGCAGAGGCTAATAACTCGCTGTGGTTAGATTATAGCCGTGCCGACAAGGCTGAAGATCCTCCGCGTGGTCGCTGGGTGTCTGTGGTAGATAATGCCAGCGGTAATCTGGATTTTGAAGTGTGTAGTAGCCCGATTTTGGCGGCGAATACCTTATCGCGCTATTTGTGGAATCGATGCTATGGTGCGGTGGTTACCTCAGCCACCCTGACAGCACTTGGTGGTTTTGAGCGTTTTAAAATGCGTGCCGGCACGCCTGAGTTAAGTAGTTATTCTGTGGTACCCAGTCCCTTTGACTTTTTTACTGCCGGTGAGTTGGTGGTGCCAAATATGGACTGCGATCCATCTGATGCCGAAGCGCATACCGAAGCGGTTATCGATTTGTTGCCGAAAATATTAAACAGCTGTGAAGGCAGCCTGGTATTGTTTGCTTCGCGGCGACAAATGGAACAAGTTTACGAAGGTATTGCGTTAGAGTGGCAGCAGCGTATCGTCATGCAAAATAGTTATCCTAAGCATGAAGTATTGCGGCTCCATAAGGTGGCCGTTGATAGTGGCGCGGCTAGTGTTATTTTTGGCTTGGCCAGCTTTGCCGAAGGTGTGGATTTACCTGGTAAATATTGCACCCATGTGGTGATTGCTAAAATTCCTTTTGCGGTCCCTGATCAGCCGGTTGAGGCAGCGCTAGCCGAGTGGATTGAAAGCCGGGGCGGTAATCCCTTTATGGATATGACTGTGCCGGATGCCGCGTTGAAATTGGTGCAGGCGAGCGGCCGTTTGTTGCGTACAGAAACCGATAGCGGCAAGGTGACACTGTTAGACAGGCGGGTGGTTACTAAGCGCTATGGGCAGGCAATGTTGGATTCGCTGCCGCCATTTAAGCGAAGTATTGGCAAATAGCTGGGTATTCTTATGCGCCAGGAAAATTTATGACTGTTGCGATTGAAGTTGCGTCATTGTTAATGGATATAGAATTGCTATTGCGAAATTCAGGTCAGTGGCAAAAGGATTCCCCTTCAGCAAAAGCGTTAGCCAGTGTGGAGCCTTTTTGTATAGATACGTTAACCTTTGTGCAATGGCTGCAATTTATATTTTTACCTAAGATGCGCTTGTTACTGGAGCAACAGCAAACATTACCCGTTCGTTGTGCTATCGCCCCGATGGCGGCAGAGTATTTTAATAAAATAAACATAAATGCTGACGAGTTATTAAGCGTATTGGAGAGTTTGGATCAATTGCTCTCCGCGGCGGGTGAACAAGCTGTGCCCAAGCTTTAGTAACTATCGTCTTCAGTGTGAGTGGTGACTGTAATATTGTGATCGTCATCACCGCTAAAACTATCGGTATTAATGATGCAGTTAAAAATAATCGGGCGGCAACATACATAGCAGTCTTCCGTGTAGCTACTATCTCCGGCGCTGGTATCGATAAGTGCTTCAAAGGTTTCGCCGCAATAAGGGCATGGCACTATTTTGCTGATGACAGCGTGCATGGTGGCTGAATTAACTTTCGGCTAATTCGCTTTCAACGGCTAAATACATACGTACCAGGTGCGCGAGGGAATTAGCACTGAGTTTCTCCATGACTCTGGCGCGATGTATCTCAACGGTACGTTGACTAATATCCAAATCAATAGCAATGACCTTATTGGCTTTGCCGTCGACCATCAGTCGCATCACATCCAACTCTCTGGGAGTGAGTTCCTTGATACATTCAATAATGACTTGACGCTGCAACAGGCTGCTACGGTTTTCTTCATCGAGGGCCATTGCCTGGCTGATTTTGTCGAGTAATTCCTGCTCCCGGTAGGGTTTTTGTACAAAATCGACGGCGCCCTGTTGCATAGCCTCTACCGCCATGGGTACATCACCATGGCCGGTGACAAAGATAATAGGTAATATCGAATTGATATCATTCAGTTTGCGTTGTAGCTCCATGCCATTCATGCCTGGCATGCGGATGTCCAGCACAATGCAGCCGGCCATGTCTTGTGAGTAGCTGGCTAGAAAACTATCGGCGCTGGCAAAGGACATGACCTCGCGGCCAATGGATTCCAGCATCATTTGTAGCGAGTCGCGAACAGCATCATCATCTTCGATGATATAAATGCGAGAGGGTGTTTCCATTGTTAGGGTCCCTTTTTATTTATAGTTCTGTACAGTTATATATGGCATTTTTAAGCTCTCGTAAAGCCCTAAGTGCGTATTTGTACGTATATTGCTTGTTTTTTTGCCATTCGCGGGTGTGGATTCGCCTACCAAGTAATTCAATATTCAGTAGGTTTTAGTGTTAGCACTCGATAGGCCGTATTGCTGAATTCGTCGATAGTTTGTTGTTTAATCGCTGAGATATTCCTAAGCTGTTAAATAAATAAGTGACTAGATCAATGATTTACTACAGCTGAAAAGCGACAGCAGCGCTGTAATTAGTGAGTGGTTCAGTTGTGCGGGAATATATTTTCCGGTTGATTTTTTGTTGTGGGTGGCAGGGTTATTCGCTCTGCTGTTAGTGAGTATTTAGGTAAAAAATAGGACGCGGCATGAAGGATACAGACTTGCAACAAGAGCATACGGTGCTGGAAGCAGTGTCTCCTCAAGATGGTTCGCTGGAATATGTGTTGTTAGTTGATGATAGTCCCATCAATTTGCAAATACTCTACAAAACCTTGCTTAATTCCGGCTATAAATTATTAACTGCTAAAGATGGAGAAACTGCTTTAGATATTGCTCAAAAAGTAATCCCGTCTCTCATTCTGTTAGATATTATGATGCCCGGTATGGATGGGTACGAGGTCTGTGAAGCGCTCAAGAAAAACCCTGAAACCGCTAGTATTGCGGTGATTTTTTTATCTGCCTTGGAAGATAGCAGTGCCAAGGTAAGAGGTTTTTCTGTGGGGGGTGTTGATTATATCTCTAAGCCATTTCAGTCTGACGAAGTGGTTGCTCGCGTACGGAATCATATAAAAATCCATCGTTTGGAGCGGCAGCTGGCGCGTCGTAATGAAGAGCTGGTATCAGAAAATCAGCAAATACTTAATGCTGTTAGTGAAGGTATTATTGGCCTGGATAGCGACGGCAGAATCTCGATGCTGAATCCTTCCGCGACTGCGATTTGTGGTTGGGCTTCGTCGGACTGTGTGGGGGAACAGTTATCCACGCTAAAATTGTTTGATGTGGATGGCGATCATCATGTCCCTGAAAATGAAACCCTGCCCTATAAAAGTTATCGGTTGCGGCAATCAGTACACAGTGACATGGAAGTGATATGTCGTCGAGATAAAAGTTTGCTCCCTGTGGCCATTACTTCAACGCCGCGCGGTGAAGGTGGGGCGGTGGTAGTGCTGAGGGATATAAGCGAATGGGTGCACAGCGAAGAAGAATTGCGAGTTGCGCGTGAAGAACTGGAGTCGCAGCGAAAAAATATTGCTCATATTGAGCGTTTGAGTACTACCGGCGAAATGGCAGCAGGGATTGCCCATGAAGTGAATCAACCGCTAACGGCTATTTCGAATTATTCACGCGTCGCGAAACGATTGTTGTCACAGGACCCTTTAGATGCAGAAAAAATGGCCGATATTCTGGACCGTTTAGGGGTTCAGTCGGAGCGTGCTTCTGAAGTTATTCAGCGTATTAGAAAGTTTGTAAAGAAACCCGACGGTGGTTTGGTCGAGGTAGATGTTAATGACATGGTGCGTGATGTTATTGCCCTGGCAGAAGTGGACTCACGGATTAACGATGTGGGGTGCATTTTGATCCGCATAGGGAATTACCCGTTATTGCTATCGATATGGTGCAAATTCAGCAGGTGGCATTGAATTTAATTCGCAATGCGATGGAGGCAGTAGCAGAAACAGAAAACCGGCAGCAAGGTGTGTTGGTGGAAACAAACCATCAGGACGGCGCTGTTGTTATTTCGGTGGTTGATCATGGCGTTGGTGTGGCGGCGGAAGCGGTTGAGAACTTATTTTCGCCATTCTATTCCACCAAGGCGAACGGTATGGGAATTGGGCTTTCTATTTGTCAGTCGATTATTACTAATCATGGCGGTCAAATCGGCTACAAACCCAACCCTCGGGGGGGAGTATTTTCTATTTTAGTTTACCCGCAGCCAAGTAGCCCGAGGTGAAATAATCACTACTCTCGATGGCTAATTGATTGGGGTAGAATATTGGAAGTTAACTGCGACGCTAAATGAAATAGGGTCGCAGCTAATGTGATATTGTGGCGTATTAAGCGGTTTGGCTTAGTTGCTGGCCTTGTTCGTCTTGAATACGACGGTACACTTCCTCGCGATGGACGCTGACTTCTTTGGGGGCGGCAATACCGAGGCGAACCTGATTTCCGCTAATACCTAACACCGTGATTTTAACATCGTCGCCGATGATTAAAGTCTCTCCTAACCTTCTGGATAATACGAGCATTTGCAAAACCCTCCTAATGGTATTGACTTGAATTGAGGCTAGTTTAGCGCTTGCTCGTGGGCGTCATAATTCGCTCATGTACTTACAGTCATAGGTGGTATTACTTAATGACGTTACCTGGGTATTAATAGCGAGGGGGAGTACGTCCCCGCTGGCTGCGAGGTGTTTATTTGGCCGATTACAATGCCGGTGGCCGGGTGCGACTACTAGTGTAGTGTTTGGGAATGCTCGGCTACGGTGGGTGTTATTTCCTTATCCTGATTAGTTTGGGCTGAGGTCTGTTCGGTTATATAGCCTCGTAACCGGCCTACAACATTGGTCATAATATCGATGGTCTGGCCGATCTGGTCCAGAGTCATCAGGATTGTTTCGGAATCTAGCTGGGCTTTCTTGTCGTCGCTCATGGCCCTGTCCTGTAGTCACATAATTATGGTTTGATGTTGTGCAGCACTGAACAGCTCAGGCTGCACACTTAGCGGTAGTTGGGTAAATTACTCCCAGTTTAGCGCGCCACCTGTTTGGTATTCGATAACACGGGTCTCAAAGAAGTTCTTTTCTTTGCGTAGATCCATGATTTCACTCATCCATGGGAATGGATTTTGTGCGCCGCGATATTGCTCCGGCAAACCAAGCTGAGATAAACGGCGGTTAGCAATAAATTGCAAATACTCTTCCATCATCGCTGCATTCATTCCAAGCACGCCGCGTGGCATTGAATCTTTGGCGTATTCAATTTCCAGTTGCGTCCCTTCCAAAATCATTTGAATGATTTCTTTTTGGAAGCTTTCTGACCACAGCTGCGGGTTTTCCAGTTTAATTTGATTGATAACATCGATGCCAAAGTTCAGGTGCATGGACTCATCGCGCAAAATATATTGAAATTGCTCGGCAACACCGGTCATCTTATTGCGACGACCCATGGACAAAATTTGGGTAAAACCACAATAGAAGAAAATACCTTCGGTGACGGCGTAGAAACCAATCAAGTTACGCAGCAACTCTTGATCGTTTTCCAGTGTACCGGTTTTAAAGTTAGGGTCTGAAAGCGAGTGAGTATGACTCAAGCTCCAGGCAGCTTTTTTAGCAATAGAAGGCAGTTCACGGTACATATTGAACACTTCACCTTCATCCATCGCCAGTGATTCAACACAGTATTGGTAGGCGTGGGTGTGAATGGCTTCTTCAAAAGCCTGGCGAAGCAGATACTGACGACACTCGGGGTTAGTGATATGGCGATACATAGCCAATACCAGATTGTTGGCGACCAGTGAGTCCGCAGTAGAAAAATAACCCAGTGAGCGCATAACAATGCGACGCTCGTCATCGCTTAAACCATTCGGGTTTTTCCACAGGGCGACATCCGCCGTCATATTTACTTCTTGTGGCATCCAGTGGTTGGCGCAACCATCCAGATATTTTTGCCAGGCCCAGTCATATTTAAAAGGCACTAATTGGTTCAGGTCGGCGCGGCAATTGATCATCGCTTTGTCGTCTACCGTCAGTCGGGCTGCGCCCATTTCCAGGTCTTCCAGGCCGGCAGTGACATCAAGGTTTGCGATGGCGGCCTCGGCTTTTGCTACGGCATCAGTAACCTGAACTTCAGATGGTTCGGCTTCATAATTCGGAGCAGGTTCAGCTACTTTTTCAGCATTGAGAGCAGTGGCAGGAGCCGCTTCGGGTGTTTCTACAACAGGAGGGATTGGGGCGCTGGCGCCTTCTTCAATGTGGTATTCATCCCAGTTCAGCATGTTTTTTCACCTTTAATACTTTATCAATTTAATGTCATTATTCTGTGCTTGCCCAACAACCCGGCCATTAGATGCGAGGTTGTTGAGTAGCGCTGCTTGTTACTGACATGCTTCGCAGTCAGGGTCGTCCAGCGAACAGGCTTGCGGTACCGGTGCTGGTCCTGCAGCTGCAGCAGGGGCGGCTGCTTTGGACGATACCTTGTTGAGAGAACCGGTATCGATGGTGGATTTTTCCGTACCGGTGGCCGCTAAAGCGCGCAGATAGTACGTAGTTTTAAGGCCACGGAACCAAGCCATCCGATAGGTGATGTCCAGTTTCTTACCCGATGCACCTGAAATATAGAGGTTTAATGACTGCGCTTGATCAATCCACTTTTGACGGCGACTAGCAGCATCAACAATCCAGCGCGGCTCTATTTCGAACGCGGTGGAATAGAGTGCTTTGAGTTCAGCGGGGATGCGGTCAATTTTCTGCACGCTACCTTCGTAGTATTTCAGGTCATTCACCATGACGTTATCCCACAAGCCGCGAGCTTTCAGATCTTTAACTAGATGCGGATTTACAACTGTGAACTCTCCAGAGAGGTTGGATTTTACGTACAGGTTTTGATACGTCGGTTCAATCGACTGCGATACACCGGTAATGTTGGCGATGGTAGCAGTAGGCGCAATAGCCATAACGTTAGAATTACGCATGCCTTTGGTTTTAACTGTTTCACGTAGTGTGTCCCAGTCCAGTGTTGTTGATTGATCTACTTCGATGTAATTAGAACCACGCTCGTCGATGAGTTTTTTCACTGAATCGATAGGCAATATGCCCTGGCTCCACAGTGAGCCGTTGAAACTTGTGTAGGCGCCACGCTCTTCGGCTAACGCTGAGGAGGCTTGAATGGCGTAGTAGCTAATGGCTTCCATGGAGCGATCGGCAAATGCTACCGCTTCGTCAGAGCCGTAAGCGATACTCTGCATGTAGAGCGCATCCTGGAAACCCATCAAACCCAGACCTACAGGGCGGTGAAGCAAGTTGGACTTTTTCGCCTGTGGCACCGAGTAGTAGTTAATGTCGATAACATTATCGAGCATACGTACAGCGGTTTTTATGGTTTTTTCCAGTTTGATTAGATTAAGGCTACCGTTTTCGATATGTTGCGCCAGATTGACTGAGCCGAGGTTGCAAACGGCAATTTCTTCTTTATTGGTATTGAGTGTGATCTCGGTACACAGATTGGAAGAATGCACGACACCAACATGTTGCTGTGGTGAGCGGATGTTGCAAGGATCTTTAAAGGTAATCCATGGGTGGCCGGTTTCAAATAACATGCCTAGCATTTTGCGCCATAATTCCTGGGCGCGAACGGTTTTAAATAGCTTCATTTCACCGCTTTTACACTGTGCTTCGTATTCGGTGTAACGAGTTTCAAAGGCTTCACCGTATAGGTCGTGCAAATCGGGCACATCGTTAGGCGAGAATAACGTCCACTGGCCGTCATCGAATACCCGCTTCATAAATAAGTCAGGAACCCAGTTGGCAGTATTCATGTCGTGGGTGCGACGGCGATCATCACCGGTGTTTTTGCGCAGCTCAACAAACTCTTCGATATCCATGTGCCAGGTTTCGAGGTAAGCACAAACAGCGCCTTTGCGTTTGCCGCCCTGATTAACCGCAACGGCAGTGTCGTTGACGACTTTGAGGAAGGGTACAACCCCTTGTGATTTGCCGTTTGTGCCTTTTATATAAGCACCCAAAGCGCGCACAGGGGTCCAGTCGTTACCTAAACCGCCAGCCCATTTGGACAGCATGGCGTTATCTTGAATGGCGCCATAAATACCGTGCAGATCGTCGGGCACGGTGGTCAAGTAGCAAGATGAAAGTTGTGGCCGCAAGGTGCCGGCATTAAATAATGTTGGTGTTGAGCTCATGTAGTCGAAAGAGCTAAGCAGGCGGTAGAACTCAATAGCACGCTCTTCTTTTTGCGCTTCTTCAGCAGCAAGCCCCATGGCAACACGCATAAAGAAAATTTGTGGCAATTCAATGCGGACACCGTTGCTGTGAATAAAGTAACGATCGTAAAGCGTTTGCAGGCCCAGATAATTGAACTGAAGGTCACGCGAGGGATCCAGCGCTTGCCCCAGTTTCTCCATGTCATATTCTTTTAGGGTTGGCGATAATAATTCCAGCTCGACACCTTTCTCAATATAGGCAGGTAGTGCCTGAGTGTAGAGTGTGCTCATGTCCGCTTGAGTGGCGGTGCTGGCGATACCTAAAAATGTCAGTGCTTCGGCGCGTAAATTGTCGAGTAGCAAGCGGGCGGTAACGTAGCTGTAGTTAGGTTCTTTTTCCACCATTGTTCTGGCAGTGATAACCAGCGAGGTGTTTACATCGGATAGTGGTACGCCGTCATACAGATTTTTCAGTGCTTCATCGATAATCGCTTGCGCTGACACGTTGCCTAGGTCGGCACAGGCTTCACCGACTATGACCTCCATGCGGCCAAGGTCTAGTGGCGCCTGAGTGCCATCAGCTAGAGTAACGCGAAATAGAGGGGTGAGCCTTGGTGGGTTCTGAGGCAGCTTTCTCGGCGCGCTGTTGGCGGCGCTGCTCACGGTAAAGTACGTAATCGCGAGCCACTTTGTGCTCGCCGCTACGCATTAGAGCCAATTCAACCTGATCCTGAATATCTTCAATGTGGATAGTGCCGCCAGAGGACATGCGTCGTTTGAAGATGGCGCTGACTTGTTGAGCCAGTTTTTCTACCGTCTCATGAATGCGGGTAGATGCCGCTGCCGAGCCACCCTCAACTGCGAGAAAGGCTTTGGTGATGGCCACGGTGATTTTGCTGTCATCGTAACTAACAACAGTGCCATTACGCTTGATAACTCGTAATTGACCCGGAGCAGTTGCTTGTAATTCGGCGTTGGTGGTTGTAGAGGTTGTTGCCGCAGGAGGGGCGACATTCTTGTTATCGTCTACTTCGGTGTGCATAGGTTCTCCGGGTGCTGCGATCGCAGCGTCAGCTCAGCATTTAATATCATTGGTTTTGGGGCGAGTGGTGGTCGCTATCAAAATAATATCGGCGAACCTGGCAAAAGCAGTTTTTGCATAGGTGCCGATAAATATGCCTAGCGATAGGGCCATGACATGGCTGTTATCGAGTTAGGCGCTGATCTGATGGCAACGGCTTTCCGTCTTATCCCCTCTGTTTTTCTACACATAACAAAAAGTAAGTACTAACTTTTTATGATTTGGTTAATTTTTCTTCGTTTTTGTCGGTGCGTCACCCCTATATATTGGGGTTATTGAAAAACTTTATACAAGATAATGCGCTTTTGGCTCTTTTGCAAGGGCAATATGCTGAGGAGAAGTTGTGGATAATGTGTGGATAAAAGGATCTGTCTGTGACCGCTAACCTGCAAACATAGAGTAGATAAAAGGGTGATGGAAAACATAGGTTTTTATTATTAATACGAGCCCTTAAATTAATTTTTTATAGTAGTTTCTAATGATATGCATAAGAGTTATTTTCCAATTACTCATCAGGTGTGAATGCGATGAGATGCTCGACTTTGGCGTTGATTAGCAGCTTTTCCCCTAGCTCATAATTCTGGTGGCTGGGGAACAATGCTTCAACAATACTGCCGCTGGGCAGGCGCAGGTAATAGGCGGTGGCGCTTCCGGAAAAAATTTTCTTCACCACTTCGGCGCTGGTACCACCTTCGCCGTTGAGAACGATGTCATCCGGTCGAAGCAAAATGTCCACAGGGATGTTGGCTTGCCAGCTATAGGCTCGGTTGCCGGTGATGATACCTAGCTCGGTTTTAACCCGGTTTTGGTCTAGCGTCATGCCGGGTAATAGTCCGCCTTGGCCAATAAAGTTGGCGACAAAGCGGTTGGCCGGTTCATGGTATAAATTAAACGGGGTGTCCCATTGCTGCAATCTTCCCGCATGCAACAAGCCTACCTGGTCACTAAAAGAAAATGCTTCTTCCTGATCGTGGGTTACGAGGATAGCGCTGATGCCGTATTCTTTTAGTATCTCTCTAACTTCTAAATTTAAGTGCCGTCGCAGTTCAATATCGAGGTTGGAGAAGGGTTCATCCAGTAATAGTAAACGTGGATTGGGTGCTAAAGCCCGGGCAAGGGCCACTCGCTGCTGTTGTCCGCCGGATAATTCATGAGGGTAGCGCTGTGCTACTTTTTCCAGCTGAATCAGGCCGAGCAGTTGCTTGATGATTTTACGCTGCTCTGTTTCGGTCGATTTACGAATACCAAACCGAATGTTTTCATGCACGGTCAAGTGAGGAAATAAAGCGTAATCCTGAAATACCATGCCTATGTGGCGTTGTTCAGGCTCCAGTTCAAAGCCGGGCGCGCTAAGCAGTTGCCCGCCTAGCGTGATTTGGCCATGGGAAAGAGATTGAAAGCCGGCGATGGCCCGTAAGGCAGTTGTTTTGCCACAGCCGCTGGGGCCGAGCAGGCAACAAATATCGCCCTCATTGACATGAAAGCTGACATCTTCCAGTACCGCTTGGGTATCGTATTGGCATTGAATATTGTCAACTTGTAGCAAAGTGGTCGGAGTCCTGGCTGGCGATCGGTTTTACTGCTGTAACAATAATTCTAACAGTGCTTTTTGTGCATGCAGGCGATTTTCAGCTTCATCCCAAATAACGGTGTTGGGATTTTCCATCAGTTCGGCGCTGATCTCTTCGCCGCGGTGGGCTGGAAGGCAGTGCATATATAGCGCATCTGTGGCTGCGAATGAGAGTAACTCGTCATTGATTTGATAGCCTGAAAACTGTTGCAGCCGCTCCGCTTGCTGTTCTTCTTGACCCATGGATGCCCATACATCTGTGACCAGTAGGTTAGAGTCTCTGGCGGCTTCTTTAGGGTCGCGCACGATAGTAACCCTGTCTTTATTTGCTGCAAGTAATTCGGCATTGGGTTCGAAGCCTTCAGGGCAGGCGATACGTAACTCAAAATCGAATTGTTTGGCGGCGTTAATATAGGATTGGCACATATTATGGCCATCACCTATCCAACTGACCACTTTGCCTTGAATGCTGCCCCGGTGTTCCATGTAAGTTTGCATGTCTGCTAACAGTTGGCAGGGGTGATATTCATCAGTGAGTGCATTGATGACCGGCACCGATGAATATTGTGCAAAGCGCTCAATAATTTCATGGCCGAAGGTACGTATCATAATGATATCGACCATTGATGATAACACTCTGGCGCTATCTTCAATGGGTTCGCCACGTCCCAGTTGGGTGTCTCGTGGCGATAAGAACATGGCATGACCCCCCAGTTGTACCATGCCCGTTTCAAAAGAGACGCGCGTGCGGGTAGATGATTTTTCAAAAATCATTCCCAGCACTTTATTATGCAAAGGGGTTTCATGGCCGCCATTAGCCAATTTGTGCTTGAGCACAATTGCGCGGTCAATCAAACCTTTCAGTTCATTGGGGCTTAAATCCAAAAGCGTTAAAAAATGTTTAGCTGCCATAGTGTTGTGCTTGTCTATCTGATTTGCAGTTATGCTGATTCCGCAAACTGGTTAATAACGTCGAGCACTGTAGTCACAATTTGCTCGGCTTGTTGCTGATTAATAATTAATGGCGGCAGCAAGCGAATGACATTGCCCGCTGTGACGTTGATAAGTACACCGCTATTGCCGTTACTTTCATTGCTGTAGTTGCGAGCGAGATTGACGACTTCAGCGCAGGGTTCACTCAGCTCAATGCCTATCATTAAGCCCTGGCCTCTTACTGCTTTAATCATCGGTTGTTGCTGTTGCGCAGCACTAAATTGCTGCAACATATATTCGCCTAACTGCTTGGCGTTATCGCAAAGCTGTTGTTGCTCAATAGTATCAACGACTGCTTGCGCTGCGGCACAAACTAAAGGGTTGCCGCCATAAGTGGAGCCATGATTACCTGGTCCAAAAGTTTCCGCCGCTTTGCCATGAGCCAAGCATGCACCAATAGGTAAGCCATTGCCCAGACCTTTGGCGGTCGTGACCACATCGGGCAAAATACCGTGATGCTGATAGGCAAAGTAAGTGCCGGTTCTGCCATTACCGCTTTGAACCTCGTCAAGCATCATCAGCCACTGCTGTTGATCGCACAATTGCCGGATTTCTTTCAGGTAGTTGGCTGGAGGAATATTGATACCGCCTTCCCCTTGAATTGGCTCGACTAACACGGCAACGACATTGCTCTTATTGCGGGCAATGTTACTCAAAGCCTCAATATCACCAAAGGGGGCACGAATAAAGCCACTGACCAGCGGTTCAAAACCTGCTTGGATTTTTCGATTGCCTGAAGCGGTCAGCGTTGCCATTGTTCTTCCATGAAAAGCGTTAGACATCACAATGATTTGGGGTTGCTCAATGTCCTTGTTGTGGCCATAAAGGCGAGCAATTTTAATTGCCGCTTCATTAGCTTCGGCGCCTGAGTTGCTGAAAAAAACCGTATCCATGCCGGACACTTTACAAAGAGATTCTGCCAGTTGTTGCTGACGTTCGACACCATAGAGGTTGGAGGTGTGGATGAGCTTTTCAGCTTGTTGTTGGATAGCAGCCGTTACTGTGGGATGGGCGTGACCAAGGGCGTTAACACCAATACCACTAATGGCATCCAGATAGTCCTTGCCATCACTATCAAATAGACGTGCGCCCACACCATGGCTAAAGCTCACGGGTAAGCGACTATAAGTATTCATGACGGCGTTCACAGCGGTATCCTCAAATTCAACTATCAGTTTTTAGCTGAAAAATTATAGCCAAAAACGCAAAAAGGCAGCTGGAGCTGCCTAAATTAAGAACTAATCATATAGTGCTGACATGGGTTTGGCAATTGTCTAGTGACGAATTTTAGCGGGTATAGTCTGTTTACGAGCATGCTAACGAAAGGCCATTGAGGTTGGGTGGCGGAACAAATTGAATTGGCGACGGACTAATCTATAAGTATTATTGCTGAGTAATTTAGTCGGGCATTTTGCTGGTATTCACGTTACAATGACCGTCTATTTAACCCGATTTTGTAACCTGGTAGTTGTTTGCGGACAATTACGTTTTTAGATTTAAGCCAAGGTAAGCCTGATGGACATAATGGAAACAATTAAAGATCAAGTCGAAAGCAACCCGATTATTTTGTATATGAAGGGCTCCCCCAATCAACCGCAGTGCGGATTTTCGGCGCGGACGGTGCAATCGCTGATGTCCTGTGGAGAGCGCTTTGCTTTTGTAGATATATTGTCTAACCCTGAGATTCGTGCCAACTTACCGGTTTATGCAAACTGGCCAACATTTCCGCAGTTGTGGGTAAATGGGGAGCTGGTCGGCGGTTGTGATATCGTTTGCGATATGTTTGATAAGGGTGAATTGCAGACTTTGATTAAAGATGCTGCCCAGGCAACGGCAGAGAGCGAATAGCGCTGTAGCGCGAGGATTGCAAAAGCCGTCCCAGTTCGATTGTTTACAGATTAAAACCGCTCCTTATGGGCGGTTTTTTGGTTCTGATAGGTATAAGCTTTAGCCAGAACTGTGATATAAAAAAGACATACTGATAATAGTGATAATAAGCGCACATCAACTGGGTTCTTAGGGGTAGTCAAATCAAAATAGATATTCCCGGATATCGAGTCGTCCGTCCCATTGGGCGTGGTGGCATGGCGACAGTCTATTTAGCCATTCAGGAAAGCTTTCAGCGTGAAGTGGCGCTGAAGGTCATGTCTCCGCTGTTGTCGCAAGATGAGAGCTTCAGTGAGCGATTTTTACGGGAAGCAAGAATCGTTAGTCGATTGGTGCATCCACATATAGTCACCGTACATGATGTGGGTATTCAAAATGGCCACCATTATTTGTCGATGGAGTACATCGAGGGGCAGGATTTAAAGGATCGATTGCCCAGCCTTAATAGTGAACAGTTATTCCGTATTGTTGCTGAAGTTGCCAGAGCGTTGGATTATGCCGGTCGCAAAGGTTATGTGCATCGTGATGTAAAACCTGAAAATATTATGATCCATAATCTGGACGGCCGAGCGGTGTTGATGGATTTTGGTATTGCGCGAGCGGCAGACTCTGCCAGCACAATGACACGCACAGGTACTGCCTTGGGTACGCCGCATTATATGAGCCCGGAGCAGGCCAGGGGCGAAGCGATTGATTCACGGTCTGACCTTTATAGTTTAGGTGTGCTGATTTATTACATGTTGGCAGGGCGCGTGCCCTATGAAGCGGAGTCCCCAGTGGCGGTGGGAATAAAGCATGTTTCTGCCCCTATCCCTAAATTACCTGACGCGCTGTCGGGTTATCAGTATTTGATTGATAAGCTAATGGCGAAAGAGCCAAAAGATCGTTATCAAACAGGCAATGAATTAGTGCAGGCGTTGTCGTTGGTAGATATAGGGGTCTTGGATCAATGGCGTCCTACTCAGGGTTTTGAGTATCTGGGCAGTCATGAGCATACGCCTTTGCGTAGCGAGCAAGTTAGATTAGTGAGCGGCACTAACGCCTCTGCCGACACAGAAGTGCTGCAGCGGGCCGCTGCCGTAAGTAAGGCACCACCGAGTGCTGGTGATGGCTCAGCAGAGGAGTCATTACATATCCCGAAAGAAGATTTACAGCGACCGCAGCAAGCGAATAAGCAGCAGTGGATATTTGCCGTGCCGATTGTCGCCGCGTTAATTTTTGCGGGCTATATGTACAGTAACAATGACCGTCGACAAACCGCGGCAGAGCTTACCGATAAAGTGCCGGAGGTAACTACACAGAATGCACCGTCAAAAGCAGTACCCACACAAAATGAAAGTGAGACTTCGTTACCCACAGCTGGGCCCAAAACACCAGTTTCCTTAACCACTGAGTCAGTCACTAAAGCGCAATTAAGCGTTAATAGCGCACAGGACGTAAAGCAAGAGTCGCTTGATGTAGGTGCGTCTGAAAGCAAGGCGGCAGCGGATGAATCGCTAGCTACCAGCTCCAATGATGGGCAAGGTGAGGTGAATCAGTCATTAGATCCTGTTACCCAGCTGCTGGCTAACGCTGTAATTTTGCAAGCCGAGATCGACCGGCAGCCAGATAAAATGCCAGAACTATTAGATCAATACCGCCAAGTATTAGCGCTACAGCCACAAGAGCTTAGGGCCAGTGCGGCGCTTGAAGAGCTTAAACAAAAGTCGCTGTCGTCAGTATCGGCGGCGATAACTGCTGGTGAATTAATAGCAGCGCGCAGCCGTTTGGAAGCTGCGCTTGCCTGGTTTCCGGATTTGTCGGCAGAAAATAACTTTTTATTATTAAGTCAGCGTTTAGAGCAGTTTGAAAGCATCGAAGTATTGCTGACGCAGGCGCAGAATTACCTCTCAAGGGATCGATTAATTCAGCCGCCGGAGCAAAACGCGAAAGAATTGTTTGAGCAGGTGCTGAGTTTGGATAGTGATAATAAGCCTGCTAATAAGGGCTTAAATGATATTGCTGAGCGTTACAGTCAATTGGCTATAAAGAGTATGAATAAGCAGCAATTTGATAAGGCGCAGTCACTAGTAGCGAACGGCTTATCAGTCAGACCTGATGATATTGCGCTATTGGCAATACAGGATCAGTTGCCACTGGCAAGAAAACAAGAGCAAACCATTCAGCAGTTATTATTAGAAGCGAACGAACTCTCGGGTCGGCAGCAGTGGTTTGGCGTAGAGCCCAACGCAGTTGAAAAATATAGAGCCGTGTTGGCGATACAGCCTAAACGTGATGCCGCGTTGACTGGCTTGGCTACTATTGTGGGCCAGACATTGGCGAACGCAGTTGCAGCCATGGAGGCGCGAGATATTAATGGTGCAGTGGCATTAACGGAGGCTGCATTATCAGCTTTTCCGAATAATAGTCAGCTGCAGGATCTTAAGCGGCAATTGGGAGAGATGGGGCCGGTGATATCAAATTTACAGCTTAGTGGAATCGCAATTGCTGATTTGGATTCACCGCCTAATAATAAAACTCGCGCTGATCGTACTTTGCATATTGGTTTTCACTACGCTAATTTTACCCAGCCGGCGACAGTGTTGCAGGCGGTATTATTTGATGGTGCGCGCTCTGTCCAGATAGTCTCTGCGCCGGTAGTGCTGATTGGTCAGGAAGGTAAAATGCAATTTCGATTTGAGCGGCCGGTAGAGGGTTTCCCCGGGGGCGGTTATCATCTGGACCTGTTGATGGCCAGTGAGTTAATTTTCAGCGCAGCTTTTGTCATCGATAATAAATAATTCATTCGTTGCTAGGACTTCGTCTAACAATGTTATAGATTAGCCAGCGTTGACCGATAACCCCTCATAGTATAAATCAGTCAGGAGAGGACAATGATTAGAACGCTTACCCAGTTAGGGATATTGATGCTGGTCGTAGGTTTGGCCGCTTGCCAGGCACCGCCAAATATTAAAAAACTTCAGGATGAAAACGGCGCCTTAGCTCAGCAATTGGGTCAGGCCAACCAGCGTATCAGTTCGCTGGAAGCCGATAAAACCTTATTAAAGCAGGATGTTGCAGAGTTAAATCGTGTGGTTGCGGTGTTGGGACAGGAGAAGAGCTCTCGTGTAGCCGAGTCTACCAACCTTCGTGGGCAGGTGCGTCAGTTTGTGCAGTTACGTATTGATAGCTTAAAAAACTTTTTATTGGCTAGTGATTTGCTGGATTATATTGGTGGCGAATTAGTTGAGCGAACTAATGTAGAGCCAAAGCCGGTATTAGCAGTAGATTTGTATAACCAGATACCTGTTAGCGGAACTCTGACTGGTGTGGGTGGCTACTTCCAGAGCGCTGGTGATGTGTCGGTCAAAGTGCTGCGTCAAATTGGCGATAATTTAGTGGTAGTGTGGGCTAGCGAGCCGGTCATTATTGCTGAGCGCGGAATGCAGCGACTGAATTTTCCAGTCTCTGTTGGTGTGGAGAAAGGCGATTACCTCGCTTATTATTTTAGTAAGCCCGGCTCGATCAGTTTTGATACGGGAACCGGTGATACACGTTATTTAGCCGCGGATGTTCCTGTTGGGAGTTTAGTCAAGCGGAGTAGTCTGCAGGGTGAAAACGATAAGCGCAGTTATGCTGTTGGTGTTTTTGGATTGCTGAATACTAAGTGATGTAGGCTGAAAATTTGAGGTGTTAATAAATCCTCAGCACTAAAAAAGCGGCTAAAAAGCCGCTTTTTTAGTTTTAATCAAAAGGATTAAAATGCGTGTCAGTGTTTAGCTCATTTGACTTTGCTGGTAATTTTGCAGGCCGACTTTTTCAATGAGTCCCAGTTGGGTTTCCAGCCAGTCAATATGTTCTTCCTCGGACTCCAGGATATCTTGAAAGAGGTCACGGCTAACGTAGTCCTCAACGGTTTCACAATATTTAACCGCGTTTTTCAAATCCTTGTGAGCGATCATTTCCAGCTTAAGGTCGCATTTCAGCATTTCCTCGGTGTTCTCGCCGATTAAGAGCTTACCCAGGTCTTGCAGGTTGGGGAGGCCTTCCAAAAACAGAATGCGCTCGATTAGCTTGTCAGCATGTTTCATTTCATCGATAGATTCGTGATATTCGTGATCGGCTAATTCTTTTAGTCCCCAGTCTTTGTACATTCTGGAATGTAGAAAGTACTGGTTGATAGCAACGAGTTCATTGCCTAAAACGGTGTTTAGAAATTTAATAACTTTAGCGTCGCCTTTCATTTGAATAGCTCCATATTTTAGATGGGTTATTTCCAGTATAAATTTATGGAGGCGAGTGTGGGCTGACAGCAGCCCATTGTCAACGATAAGCTGTTGATTTTTATGAGATAAAAATAGAAATGAAAGTTATTATCAGTCGCATTTTGGTTGCGAGGATACAGTGATAAGTTAGTTGCTTGAGATAATTAGCAGTACTTAGCTTACCGCGTAGAATAATTGCTCGTCATCGATAGCGGGCGCCATGCTTTCGGTGAATACTTCTCTAGCTAGAATACCGCATTTGCCACACTGGGATGCCAGGCCAAGTTCCTTGCGAACCTGCCCGAATTGGGTGGCGCCATTAGCAACGGCTTCGCGAATTTGGCTATCGGTAACTGCTTTACAAAGACAGACGTACATCTTTAGTGCTCTCGACTTGATGGTATCAATATGGTCGAAATAGTAATTTGAATGAGAATCATTGTCAATATCATTTGTGTGTAAAAATTATCAATTTCTGCAGCGGTCGTTAATCGGGTCAGTAAGGGTATTTTCTATCCATAATAGTTTTTGACTATTGTTGTAATACAAAAAAATATGTGGGCTTGGGCTGAGTCGCTGTGTAAGATGGCAGCCCTGATTAAGCAAGGGGGTGCAGTAGTGGCCCGCTTGTAGACAAATAATTTAAATAATGTACTTAACCCTAACTATTGGAGGCAAAACACAATGAGTGTACTCGTTGGCAAACCCGCTCCGGATTTCACATGTAATGCAGTACTGGGCAGTGGCGAAATTGTAGATAATTTCAATCTTGCGGAAACCATCAAAGGCAAAATTGGCTTGGTATTTTTCTACCCGTTGGATTTTACTTTTGTTTGTCCTTCCGAGCTGTTGGCGGTTGATCACCGTATGGCTAAATTTAAAGAGTTGGGTGTTGAGGTGATCGGTGTTTCTATCGATTCACACTTTACCCACAATGCATGGCGTAATACTGATATTAATAATGGTGGTATTGGCCAGGTTGGTTATACATTGGCGGCGGATATTAATCATGATATTTGTCGTGCTTACGATGTGGAATCAGCTGGTGGCGTAGCTTTCCGTGGCGCGTTTATTATTGATACCAATGGTGTTGTACGTTCTCAGACGGTTAACGATTTACCACTAGGTCGTAACTTTGATGAATTTATTCGCGTTATCGAAGCGTTGCAATTCCATGAAGAGCATGGCGAAGTCTGTCCTGCCGGTTGGAACAAAGGTGATAAAGGTATGACTGCTTCTCCTGATGGTGTTGCTGCATACTTGTCAGAGAATGCTGATAAATTGTAATAATAAATGCAGCGCTTGACGTTTAAGCATCAAGCGCTCATAAAAAAGGCCTGTATTTACAGGCCTTTTTTTATATGGGCAGTATATTTTATGCCAGAGCGTCATCGGCGATGAAGTACTGGGGATCTTCAATCACGTTTACTTCGACTAAATTACCGGCACGTTTTAGTAGTAGCTTGCACTCTTGGGTTAGGTGTACCAAGTGCAGCACTTTGCCAGCGTTTAGGTAGCGTTCGGCTAAGGTATCAATGGCTTCCAGACCAGAGTGATCGCACACTCTTGAATCGGCAAAATCAACTATCACGTCATCATTGGCTTGGCTGGGATCAAACTGCTCTAGAAACGACGTAACTGAACCAAAAAAAAGTGGGCCATGTACGCTGTAGACGGTGGAGCCTTTATGGTCTTGCTGGGTTTCGATATTGATGTGTTTGGCGTGTTCCCAGGCAAACACCAGCGCAGACACAATCACGCCGACAATAACGGCAATAGCTAAATCGGTTGCTACGGTTACGCCAGACACTAACACCAGAATAAAGGCGTCACTTTTAGGTACTTTGCCAATTATTCTAAAGCTACTCCATTCAAAGGTGCCGATTACGACAATAAACATAACGCCGATCAAAGCGGCAAGTGGAATTTTTTCAATCAAACTTGAAGTAAATAAAATAAACAGTAGCAAGCAAATTGCGGCGGTAATTCCCGAGAGGCGTCCACGGCCACCGGAGTTAACATTAATCATACTTTGCCCGATCATCGCACAGCCACCCATGCCGCCAAAAAAGCCAGTGACAGTATTGGCGACACCTTGGCCAATGCATTCCTTGTTGCCGCGGCCGCGAGTGCCGGTCACTTCGTCTACCAGACGTAATGTCAGTAGGGATTCAATCAGGCCAATGGCAGCGAGAATAATTGAATAGGGCAAAATTATAGTGAGGGTTTCCCAGTTGAAGGGTACGGTGGGTATGTGGAATACCGGTAAGTCGCCTTTAATTGACGCGATATCACCAACAACACGGGTATCAAGCTCCAAAGCAAAAACGGCTACCGAGACACCGACAATGGCCACTAGCGATGACGGAACGGCGGTGGTCAGCTTGGGTAAAAAGTGGATGATTGCCATAGTTAAGAATACCAGCCCCAGTAGCATCGTCATTTGTGCGCTGTCCAGCCAGGCGACATCCACGATAGTGTCTTGCATAAACGTGCCGTGTAGCCAACCGGGTTCGCCGGCAACACCGAACTGACTGAGTTGCGCTAAAAATATAACGATGGCTAAGCCATTCACAAACCCTAGCATGACAGGGTGAGGAACCATGCGAATAAATTTCCCCAGCTTAAATATGCCTGCCGTAATCTGTAGCACACCCATTAACACCACAGTGGCAAATAAATATTCAACACCGTGATCCGCAACCAGAGCGACCATTACCACTGCCAGAGCACCGGTTGCGCCAGAAATCATACCTGGGCGGCCACCAATACAGGCAGTAATTAAACCGACAATAAAAGCGGCGTAAAGGCCAACCAGTGGCTCAACACCAGCAACGAAAGCAAAGGCAACGGCTTCGGGTACTAGTGCCAGAGCCACCGTTAAGCCGGAAAGTATGTCGTTTTTAACCGATGCGCGGTTGCTGGAATTCAGTTCAAACATGTTTGTCTCAGTATTGGCTGCGTTTAATTGTGCAATAAAAGCCATAGCGCATAATCGCTACAGCAGCTTGTATAGACCAATCGGCGTGGAATTATTATTGGGTGGCGATGGGAAGGTCGGCGATTCTACCGAATGTGTCCACTTAACACAATTTTGAGTAGGTAAAGTGGGCCTTATAACGGCTTATTCCGCAGCTGCTTGCCAGCCGCCCAGATCTTTCCAGCGGTTTACAATCAAACAGAATAGCTCAGCGGTTTTTTGCGTGTCGTAATCCGCGGAATGAGCTTCCGAGTTGCTGAAGTCAATGCCGGCGCTCTGGCAGGCTTTTGCTAATACCGTTTGCCCGAAGGCTAGTCCCGACAATGTGGCGGTGTCGAATACTGAAAACGGGTGAAAGGGGTTGCGTTTAATTTGGCAGCGCTCAGCGGCAGCCATTAAAAAGCCAAGATCAAAGTGTGCGTTATGACCTACTAGAACGGCGCGCGTACAGTCGTGAAGTTTTACTTGTTTACGAATTGCTTGCAGTAAATCCGGTAGGATCATTTCTTCAGGTTCGGCTTCGCGGAATGGGTGGTGTGGGTCAATGCCAGTAAATTCCAGCGCAGCGGGGTCAAGGTTGGCACCTTCAAATGGTTCGACGTTAAAGGCAAAGGTTTTATCCAGGCATAGGTTGCCTTCGTCATCCATAGTAATAGTAGTCGCGGCAATTTCCAGCAAGGCATCGGTTTGACAGTCAAAGCCGCCAGTCTCTACGTCAATCACCACCGGTAGAAAACCCCGAAAACGTTGCGACATCGGGTGTGTCTGTTCGTCCAGCTGATCGCTCACAGGTTTATCCTTGCAGTTAAAAAAATGTGGGTCGAGTTAGTCATTGACTACCTGCCATTGCAGGGTTTCGCCTGCGCATAAAGGCACCAGCTGAGTATCTCCCAGGGGGAGTGTTGCGGGGACTTGCCAAGCGTTTTTCGTTAACGTGATGGTGTCGGTATTGCGGGGAAGTTGATAAAAGTCCGGGCCAAAATGGCTAGCAAAGCCTTCCAGTTTATCGAGTGCGTTAGCTTGCTCAAAAGCCTGGGCATAGAGCTCGATAGCGGCATAAGCGCTATAACTACCGGCGCAGCCGCAACTGGTTTCTTTTTTGTCCTGGGCGTGGGGAGCTGAATCTGTACCCAGAAAAAATTTGCTGCTGCCGCTGGTAGCTGCTGCTATTAATGCTTGTTGATGGCTGTTGCGTTTGAGTATTGGCAGGCAGTAGTAGTGCGGGCGAATCCCGCCAGCGAGCATGTCGTTGCGGTTGTAGAGTAAATGATGGGCGGTAATGGTTGCAGCAATATTGTCGCTGGCGTGGGTAACAAACTGGGCGGCATCGGCGGTGGTGATATGCTCTAGCACCATCGGCAGTTCTGGAAAGTCTTTGGCAAGTTGTTGCAAGGTACGGTCAATAAATATTTTCTCGCGATCAAAAATATCAATGTGGCTGTCGGTGACTTCACCGTGTAATAAAAACCGTAGCCCCTGTTGCTGCATGGCTTCCAGTGCAGGATAAATGTTATTGATGTCGGTGACGCCGGAATCCGAGTTGGTGGTGGCGCCGGCGGGATAAAGCTTGCAGGCAATAACCCCGGCTTCTTTGGCAGCGCGGATGTCAGCGGCGCTGGTATTGTCCGTGAGATAAATCACCATCAGTGGATCGAGTTGGCGCGGGCAGTGCTGCTGGGCTGCCATGATCCGGGACTTATAAGCGATAGCCTCGGCGGCATTGCTAACCGGTGGCACCAGGTTGGGCATAACGATGCTGCGGCCAAAGTAGCGGGCCATATCAGCCACTGTATTTTTCAGGGCTGCGCCATCACGCAGGTGTACGTGCCAATCATCTGGGCGGGTAATGGTAAGTGTGGTGGTCATTTTTCGCTTCTATTAATGCTGTAACAGGGTGCACGGCTACTGATGCTAACAGATTAGCTAGCGGGGGAGCTTGGCTTCAGGGCCAACGTCCATCATCGCATTGGCCGAGGGAGTGGGCATGCTACCGGATTCGTCGTCAGGTTTAAAGATTTGCCGGTTTTGGCCGCTAACTGCTAAGAGGTATTAAGGTTTTGCTCGGAGATTACAATGGGTTCTATAGTTTTTCGTCTGTCAGTATTACTGTTGGTCACTCAGTGGGCTGTTACCGTGCAGGCGACGCGTTATGGGCCTTCACTGAATGAAGCTGAGTGGCGTTTGGAGTTATCTCCTTTTGAGTGTCGAATGTGGCAACCGATTCCTTATTTTGGTGACGCGGTGTTCTCCAATCGTGCGGGAGAGGAGCAAACCTTTTATTTGGCCCCTGTCCGTAAACAGATGCAGTCTGGTGAGGCCCAGTTAGTCTCGGAGCCGCCGGTATGGGATGAAAGTCGCCGGCGTGTGGATATGGGCAAAGTGACAGTCAATAAAAGCGGCAAGCCAGTAGCCGTGGGTAAACAACGGGCCTACCAATTATTAAATGAGTTGTACGTTGGTATGTCGCCAGTATTAACGCGTTCCTCCTGGTATGCTGAAAATGAGGAAATTGAACTATTCATGTCCTCAGTCAACTTCCGCAAGGCCTATAGACAATATCAGGATTGTCTCGCGAGTTTGCTGCCGGTTAACTTTGACCAGATCAATCGCTCACGCATTCGTTTTCAAACGGCCAAGTATGAGCTTACTGCTGCAACTAAAACCCAACTTGATCACGTAGTCATGTACGTAAAGGCTGATCCTTCGGTTACTGGTTTCTATATTGATGGCCATACCGATGATGTGGGGCGCAGGTTATACAATTTGGATTTGTCCAAGCGTCGTGCCGAAGCAGTCACCGGCTATTTGGTTGCCAGTGGGGTGGATGAGGCGATGATTACGACCCGCTATCATGGCGAGCAATACCCTGCGGTAAAAAATAATAGTGCGGCTAACCGCGCGGAAAATCGACGGGTGACCATTCGCCTCGAGCGTGAAGGGTTCTGATTGCGACCTGATTCCTTTTGCAGCGGCTTACTGGGTCGGTAGTGTCGGCCCTCTCGCCTTCTGAAACATTTCCCAGTAGAATACCCGCCCTTTAAAACCCCCTATCGATGCCGCTTTAACGAAGCGTGGAGAACCTCATGTCTGATATCAACAAAGTCGTCCTAGCCTATTCCGGTGGTTTGGATACCTCGGTAATTGTGCGCTGGTTACAGGATAACTATAGCTGCGAGGTGGTGACATTTACCGCCGATATCGGTCAGGGTGAGGAAGTGGAGCCGGCGCGGGCCAAGGCTGAAGCGCTGGGTGTAAAAGAAATTTATATCGATGATCTTAAAGAAGAATTCGTCCGTGATTTTGTCTTCCCGATGTTTCGCGCTAACAGTATTTACGAGGGTGAATATTTGCTCGGCACCTCAATTGCGCGACCTTTGATCGCCAAGCGACTGATAGAAATTGCCAATGAAACCGGTGCAGATGCCATCTCTCATGGCGCTACCGGTAAGGGAAATGACCAGGTGCGTTTTGAATTGGGCGCTTACGCATTAAAGCCCGGTATCAAAGTGATTGCCCCTTGGCGTGAGTGGGATCTAACGTCACGAGAAACCTTGATGGCCTACTGTGCCGAGCGCGATATTCCTGTCGATTTCGCTGCCGGTAAAAAGAAATCGCCATACTCAATGGATGCCAACTTGCTGCATATCTCCTACGAGGGCGGTATTTTGGAAAACCCTTGGGCTGAGGCAGAAGAGGATATGTGGCGTTGGAGTGTATCGCCAGAGCAGGCACCCGATAAACCAACCTATTTAGAGCTGACCTATCAAGCTGGTGATATTGTTGCTATCGACGGCCAGGATATGAGTCCTGCCACTGTGCTGGCTTATCTTAATAAGGTGGGTGGTGATAATGGTGTCGGGCGCCTGGATATCGTTGAAAACCGTTATGTCGGCATGAAGTCTCGTGGCTGCTATGAAACACCGGGGGGCACTATCATGATGAAAGCGCACCGTGGCATAGAGTCCATTTGCCTGGACCGAGAAGTAGCGCACCTGAAAGACAGTTTGATGCCGAAGTATGCCGAGCTGGTTTATAACGGCTATTGGTGGGCGCCAGAGCGTAAAATGCTGCAAACAGCCATTGATGAGTCCCAGCACTTTGTTAATGGTGTGGTGCGGGTGAAGCTTTATAAAGGCAGCGTTTCAGTGGTGGGGCGTAAGTCCGATCAGTCATTATTTGATGAAAGCATTGCTACTTTTGAAGATGATGCTGGTGCGTATGACCAGAAGGATGCGGAAGGTTTTATCAAGCTCAATGCGCTGCGGATGCGAATTGCTGCTAATAAAGGGCGCTCTCCGCTATAAAGCGATGTGTTTTTAGCCGTATTTAAGCTTTTTACAAGGCCGGTAGTCGCAAGATTACTGGCCTTGTTGCGTTCTGGTCCACAGAAAATGATCACGGCTAAAGAGATTTGTGAGTTAGTTAACGCAACTTAAGGATTTTATTGAATATTATAGCTTTTGAACTATCCTCCCTAAAGGGACAGAAAGGCTAGATGTAAGCGGCTTAATGGCTTTCAGTAATTCCGGGCAAGTGTTACTGCGAAATATTGTTAGCGACCAATGACAGCCTAGGTACCACTAGCTACATTTAGATAACACGATATAGATAACAACGATTCATTTACGCATACTCACCCGCGAGTACAGGAAGGTAACATGCTGAAGCTAAAAGATTTTTTAATACACCAAAGTAGGCTGTCGATTGCAGTACTACTGCTATTGGGGCTTGTGGGCTGTGGTAGTGGCGGTGGTTCGGATAATATTTTGTGTGGAGGCGATCCTTGTGCAACATCAGAGGATGATGATGCTGAGGATTCGACGAATGAAATTGAAAATATTGTTGATCAGGGCTCCCCTGACTCTATTCAGTTTGTTTCAGCAAGTCCGCAATTAATATCTATTCGTTCTGCAGGTGGTGATGAAACATCGATAGTTACTTTCCTGGTAACGGATACAGCGGGTGACCCTATTGAGGGGGTGCCGGTCTCTTTTACCATTGATAATACAATTGGTGGGATTTCACTCTCTAATACGTTAGATGAAACAAATGCTAACGGTGAGGCTGCAGTTATTGTTCAGTCTGGTACCGTTCACACCACCGTTAGCGTTACCGCAACAGTGGTTTCAACCCAGGACTCAACAGTCTCACCTTCTTTAAGTATTTCGACGGGTATACCGGACTTTAATAGCTTTTCTTTGGCATTGGATGTGTTTAACCCACTTGCCTGGAATTTAGATGGAAGTGTTGTAAACGCTACCGTGCGTTTGGCCGACTTCTTTAATAACCCGCCACCAGATGGTACTCAGGTGACTTTCTATACAGAAGGTGGCCGAATTGCGGCATCTTGTTCTTCTGTTGGAGGAGATTGTAGTGCTGAATGGGTGGGTACCAACCCAAGAGCAACACAGGGAGATGGCGATAGGCTGGGGCGTTCCGCAGTGCTTGCGGTGGTTACAGGTGCAGAGTCGTTTCAGGATACCAACAGTAATGGTGTTTTTGATGATGGGGATATCTTTACCACCGCCGACGATCAACCTGAACCCTGGTTAGATAACAATGAAAACGGTATCTTCGATAGCGGTGAATTCTATGTGGATTTTAATGAAAATGGCATGCGTGATGTTGCCGATGGTTTATACAACGGCCCTTTGTGCAGTCATAGTAGTCTTTGCTCAGCGAATAAGACGATAGCGCTTGGCGAGCAGCACTTAATTGTCATGGCCAGTAGCGTCTTTTCTATTCAGAGTGCTACTCTGGCCGCCGATTTTGGACCAGATGGTGATTTAGATATTGGTGCGGGCGGACGAACTTATTTCGTAACGGTTGGTGATGAGAATGGTAATACCTTGCCTTTTGAGTCCAGTATCGCGGTAAGTGCTACTAATGGTGTGGTTGATGGTGGTGGTATTGATATTGCAAGTAATGCCTATGAGCCAGTGACTTTTTCTATATTTATTGCGCCTGATGACACGTCTTCAGCGGATGGTTTTTTGAAAATAGCAATTACAGTTCCTGTTAATGCTGATGAAACGCTAACTACCGTTTTATCTTATCCTGTCTCTGACTGATCTTCAGTAAGAGCGTTTAAAAACAAGGCCGCAAATTGCGGCCTTGTTTGTTTTCAGTTCAAGTAATAATTTTATTTTCCCTAAGCTGCTGAAGGTTGCCAGCATCCAGTCCCAATATTTCCCCCAGCACCTCCTGATTATGACTCCCGAGCTTCGGCCCTGACCATTTGGTCTCCCCGGGTGTCGATTTTAATTTAGGCAAAATCGCCGGAATTTTTAGTGGCTTGCCATCAATTTCTACCTGTTCAAACATCCCGCGAGCCTGGTAGTGCTCGTCATTCATCATGTCTTCCACATTGTAAATCGGGCCTACCGGTACCCGCTCTGCTTCCAGAGTGGCGATGATGGTTTTGGCGGGGTTGTCCAGGCACCACTTGGCCAGAGCGGCATCGATTTCTGCTTCGTGAATAACGCGGCCAGCGTTATCGGCCATTGCGGGGTTCTCGGCCATTTCAGGGAAGCCAGCAGCGATCATTAAGCGTTTAAATATCGCATCGCCATTACCGCCAATTACTACGTATTTGCCATCCGCACAGCGGAAAGTATTGGTTGGCACAATGCCGGTTACAGTGGTACCAGACGGTTGGCGGATAACGCCAGCACCATCGTATTCAGGGATTACGGCTTCCATTAAATTGAACATGGATTCGTAGAGTGCGACGTCGATGACCTGACCTTCACCGGTTTCATTGTTGCTGCGCTCTATGATCGCAAGTGTCACACCTAGAGCGGCATGGATGGCGGCGATGGTATCGCCGATACTGAGATTGGGGCGTACTGGCGCCTGATCTTCAAAGCCGTTGACATAGCGAAAACCACTATAGCCTTCGCAGACGGAGGCATAACCGGGTTTTACCGAGTTGGGTCCATCCTGACCGTAGCCGGAAATACGGGTGTAGATCAAACCGGGGTTGCTGGCTTTGACATCTTCGGGCCCCAGTCCCCATTTTTCCATCACGCCAGGACGAAAATTTTCTACCAGTACGTCGGCAGTATCGATCAGTTGCCTGACTAGTTGTTGGCCTGCTTCTGCTTTCAGGTCGATGGTAACTGACTTCTTGTTGCGGCCTAAGCTGTGCCACCATAGCGAAGTGCCGTTTTGAACTTCGCGCCAGCCTCGTATCGGATCGCCACCTTTGGGTGGTTCAACCTTGATTACTTCGGCGCCAAAATAAGCCAGCATAGAGCCAGTGAATGGCCCGGCAAGCAATTGGCCTAGTTCTATTACACGAATGCCTTCAAGCGGGCGTTTGCGGGATTCGGACATGGTACAAACCTTTGTTGTTATTGGTGGCAGTTAAGGCGGGGCATGATAACTGAATTTGGGTGAGCTTGTTAATGTTGATGCAGTCATTTTTCCTGATGATGCAGAAGCCCAGGAGCATGCTAATTCACCAGCTGCTGATCTGTGAAATAGGGGATGATTTGGCCTGTGCCAGTGCTGGCTTGCACTTGAAGTTTACAAGTTTTGTATTAATCTGATGACTGGAAGCAGCTTGAGCTTGGTTGTTTTTTGATCATTATTGCTCCGATATAACCTTTCTAAAGAAAATCCCCCTTAGCAAATAAAGAAATAGCCTTTAACTTAATGTATTACATTAAGTTTGAATTCTAGTTGTTTGTTTTCGTTATTTTTCCTTTCTATAGTCCATTTGATTTGTCAGCATTTAGCCGCAAGTTACTGTTTTATTTAACGAAATTAGCGATGTTTTAGCGTTTTCCAGCTTGAACTATAGAGGGTGAATCTCTATAGTTGCAAAAGTGGAAAAAAGTGAATAAAAGTGAGTTTTTGTACCTTTTTGATCAGTTTCTGAATGTGAATAATTAATAAGTGGGAAATCGTGTACCAGAGTAGTCATTCAATCAGTATGGACGCCAAGGGGCGTCTGGCAATACCGACCAAGGTTCGGGAGTTGCTGCTGGCTGATTGTGGGGGTCGTATCGTCGTGACTGCTCATACCGATGAGCGCTGTCTGTTGATTTATCCCGAGCCCGAATGGGATCAGAAATTACCTGAAATTAAAGCCTTGCCGAACCGCAACAAAAAAGCGGCACGAATGCAGCGGCGTTTATTGGGTTATGCCACGCCGATGGAAGTGGATGAAGCCAATGGCCGGTTGTTGCTACCACCGACCCTGCGCGAGTTCGCTGGACTGGATAAAAAATTGATGTTGGTCGGAATGCTCAATCGCTACGAATTGTGGGATGAGCAGGCCTGGTTTGATTATTTGAATGAAGATGATGATGGCGTGGACGAGCCAGAAGAAGTGAGTAACTTCAATGTGTAACGTCGGTGTCGGGGAGTGACGGCTGCACACGAGACTGTGTTGCTGGAACAGGCTGTTGCGGAACTGGTCACTGATGGTAGCGGTACTTATATAGACGGTACTTTTGGGCGGGGCGGGCATAGTCGTTTGGTTTTGTCGCGGTTGGCTGCAGATGGCTGTCTTATTGGTATTGATAAGGACCCGCAAGCGATAGCAGAGGGTCGGCAATTGGCAGCTAAGGATCAGCGCTTTGCTATTGCGCAGGGCTCGTTTGCTGATATTAAGCAGATCGTTGCTGCGCAGCAGGCTGGTTCGGTTAATGGTGTGTTGCTGGATTTGGGGTGTCATCGCCGCAGTTGGATCAAGCTGAGCGCGGATTCAGTTTTATGCGTGATGGGCCGTTGGATATGCGGATGAATCCGCAAGTGGGAATGAGTGCGGCGCAGTGGCTGGCCGTGGCGAAAGAGGCGGAAATCGCCAGTGTATTAAAAGAGTTTGGTGAAGAGCGATATGCCAAACGTTTGGCTAGAGCGGTGGTGGAAGAGCGGCTAAAAAAACCGATAGTAACCACTTTGCATTTGGCAGAATTATTAAAAGACGCGCATCCAGCGTGGGAAAAAGGTAAGCATCCGGCGACCAAGTCGTTTCAAGCCATCCGAATTTATATCAACAATGAATTGGGTGACTTGCAGCAATTTTTAGATCAGTTGCTGGATGTTTTGGTGGTGGGTGGTCGGCTTGTGGTGATTAGTTTCCACTCGCTGGAGGATCGCATGGTTAAGCGATTTATTAAGCGGCATGTTAGGGGTGATGATTTGCCAGCCAATGTACCGGTGACAGCTGCTCAGCTTAATCGTCGATTAAAACATATTGGTAAAGCGATAAAAGCTGATGCCTTGGAAATTGATACCAATGTACGTTCGCGTAGCGCGATTATGCGAGTAGCTGAAAAGATCGCCTAAGTGGTTGTGTTAGATGATCGGTCGTAAATATAGTTGTTTTTGGGGTAGTGCCCAGAAGGGTGCTAAGAATCGTAAGGCTAAAAAAATAATGAAAGAGCCGCGATGAAAAGTAAAAACAAAAGCAGTGTTTCAGTGACTGCTGGTGGCGGTGATGAGCAAGTTCGATTGTTGGTAGTGAATTTATTGCTCTTAGTGCTGGTGGTGTGCTCGGCGACGGCTGTGATTTATAGCTCTTGGAAAAGTCGTCAACTATTTAGTGATTTACAGATGCAAAGCAGAGAAGCGGTGCGGCTGGAAGAAGACTGGGGACGGTTATTATTGGAACAGAGTACCTGGGCCTCCCATGTGCGTATCGAGCGCCTGGCGAAGACCAAATTAAATATGGTGGTACCTGATCCGGCAACAATCGTGATTGTAAAACAATGATCGGCAATGAGTGCGATGACTAAATTGTCACGACAAGCAGTACCTGCATGGCGGTTTTCGCTAATAGTGCTTTTGTTAGCAGGCTTGGTGTCGCTATTAATTTGGCGGGTGCTGTCGTTGCAGGTATTAGATACCGAGCGTGGTCATGGCTTTTTGCAGGGTCAGGGTGATGCTCGCAGTGTGCGTACTGAGCATATTCCAGCGTATCGCGGCGTCATTTCGGATCGTAATGGCGAGCCGTTGGCGGTTAGTACGCCGGTAGCTTCGGTTTGGCTTAACCCGCAACATATTGTTACCGATGAGAAGCAGTGGCCTGCTTTGGCAAAATTACTCGATTTAAATTTAAAGCAGTTAACAAAAAAAATTGATGCTAATCGTCAGCGCCATTTTGTTTATTTGAAGCGCCATATCTCTCCAAAACAGGCTGAAAGCGTAAAAGCTTTAGGGATACGCGGCATTAACATTCAGCGTGAGTACAAGCGCTATTACCCCGCCGGGGAAGTGGCGGCACATATTGTCGGTTTCACTAATATTGATGATCGCGGTCAAGAAGGTATCGAGTTGGCTTTTGATTCCTGGTTGCAAGGTCAGCCTGGGAGTAAGCGGGTACTAAAAGATTTGCGCGGCAATGTTTTTCGCGATATCGAACAGGGGCAGCAAGCACGCTCTGGTAAGGACATTACGCTGAGCATCGATATGCGCTTGCAGTACATGGCTTACCGGGAATTAAAGGCAGCGATGACGCGGGTCGATGCCAAGTCCGGCTCAGTAGTTATGTTAGATGGGTTGACCGGCGAAGTATTGGCGATGGTCAATCAGCCTTCTTTTAATCCTAATAATCGCAGCGAACTTAAGCCATCGAGTTTGCGTAATCGCGCGATGACAGATGTATTTGAGCCGGGCTCTACAGTTAAGCCGTTAACGGTAGTCGCGGCGTTGGAGTCTGGGCGTTATAAGCCAACTACGATCGTTGATACCAATCCTGGTTATCTTCGGGTTGGTAGTAAAACACTGCTGGATCCAGTGAACTACGGAAAATTAAATGTCACCGGCATTCTTACAAAGTCCAGTCAGGTGGGGACTAGTAAGCTTGCTTTGGATCTCGACGAGCAAATGGTGTGGCAGGTATTTAGTCGCTTTGGTTTGGGTATCAGTACGGGTAGTGGTTTCCCGGGCGAAAGTGCCGGTATGTTACCTGGTCGTCCAAATTGGCGGCCAATAGAGCGAGTTAATTTTGCTTTCGGTTATGGACTGGCTGTAACGCCTTTGCAGTTGGCGCAGGCGTATTCTGTTTTTGCTAGTGGTGGCCTATTGCGGCCTGCAACATTAATGCGGCGAACTGAACCGGTTAAAGGTGAGCGCATAATTAGTGCTGATGTGGCTGACGATTTGGTGGCGATGTTAACCACCGTGACGCAAAAAGGAGGTACCGCTACTAGAGCGCAGTTAGCCGCTTACTCGGTGGCAGGTAAAACCGGCACAGTGCATAAAGTCGGTGAAGGAGGCTATGCCGATGACCGCTATATGGCGGTTTTTGCGGGTCTGGCGCCGGCTACTAATCCGCGCGTGGTAACGGTAGTAATGATTGATGAGCCAAACCTTGATCGGTATCACGGTGGGGAATCGGCCGCGCCGGTTTTCGCTCGAGTGATGTCAGATGCGTTGCGTATTCTGGATGTGACGCCGGATAAATTTCCTGCAGCAGGTCGTCAGCTGCCGGTGGTGGCCAATAAATTAGAAAGAGAGACAGCACCTAGCGCAAAAATCGGGAGGCGAAAGTCGGCTTAATGATGACAGCCATACGAAGCCATCAAGCAACACCTTTGTCTGAGTTAATTACGGTTAACGATACGGTATTGGCTGACGTTTGTGTGTCAGGTTTGGCGCTGGATAGTCGGCAGGTAGTGGTTGGTGATTTGTTTTTGGCGTGTAGTGGATTAATGGCTGATGGCCGCGATTTTATTCCACAAGCAATCGCGCAGGGCGCGGTAGCGGTATTGGCAGAAAAAGATGATCGCTATAGCGAAAACAGCGTTCATGCGTCAATTCCGGTGATGGTTGTGGCTGATCTAACGATGAAGCTTAGTGATATTGCTGGCCGGTTTTATTCGCATCCATCGCAACAAATGTCTGTTATTGGCGTAACTGGAACAAATGGTAAAACCAGTTGTACCCAATTGATTGCGCAGTTATTAGAGCAATTGCAGCAAGCTTGTGGCGTGATTGGGACCTTGGGTGTTAGTACTAATGCAGGCATAACTACTGAATTGTCTCCAGTATTAAATACCACACCGGATGCGATCACCATTCAAAAAATATTGGCACAGTGGCACCAGCAGAATGTCAATATTGTAGCAATGGAGGTGTCATCCCATGGCCTAGAGCAGGGTAGAGTTTCGGCTTTGCATTTCGAGTTAGCGCTGTTTACTAATTTGAGTCGTGATCACCTTGATTACCACGGCACCATGCAAGCTTATGCTGAAGCAAAAGCCCGATTATTCAGGCAGCCAGGTTTGAAAAAAGCTGTAGTTAATATGGATGATAGCTTTACAGATACATTGGCTGCCGTGGTCTCATCTAATGTTGAGGTCTTGCGTTACAGTATTAACGGCGAGGCTGATGTCTGGGTTGATCAGGTGTCATACCATAGTGAAGGCGTTAGTGCGCGATTGCATTCTCCATGGGGCAGTTTTGATTTACTTAGCCCGTTATTGGGCGCATTTAATCTGAGTAATGTGGTAGCAGCATTAGCGAGTTTGGCGGCGCTAAATTATGACCTGGCAAAACTGGTAGCGGCGCTGCCAGCTATAAACACGATAGAGGGGCGTATGCAGCGTATTGAGTCCGCTGCAAATATTAATGTGATCGTCGATTATGCCCATACCCCTGATGCGCTTGAAAAAGCGCTAACCGCAGTACGACAGCATGCCGACGGCAAAGTGTGGTGTGTGTTTGGTTGTGGTGGTGACCGTGACCAGGGTAAGCGCCCACAAATGGGCGAGATTGCCCAGCGCTATGCAGATTTTGTGGTGGTGACCAGCGATAACCCGCGCAATGAACCTGCGGCAGAAATTATTAATCAAGTGTTAGGTGGCATCGATTGCCCGGCAGCGGTGGAAGAGGATCGCGCAAAAGCGATAGCGTTTGCTATCACCAATGCCCAGGCCGGCGACAGTATTTTGATAGCAGGCAAAGGACATGAAGACTATCAGTTGATTGCTGATCAACGTATTCCCTTTAGTGATATCAAAGAGGCACGACTGGCCTTAGCCAGACGTGTTGATATTCAGCGGTCGATGGAGGGGGTGGAATGATGTCTGCACTCAAATTGTCCGAGCTGGCCTTGGCTGCTGGTGGTGAATTGTATGGTGAAGCAGAATTTTCTTCGGTTTCTACCGATACGCGCTTAATTGTCGCTGGTGATTTATTTGTTGCACTGAGCGGCGAGCACTTTAATGGCAATGCGTTTGTTGATGCTGCGGCGAATGCTGGGGCGATAGCCGCGGTCGTAGACGAGTCAGTTGAAATTTCAATTCCGCATCTGAAGGTAAGTGATGCACGGCTCGCTTTCGGTATTTTGGCCAGGGAAAATCGGCGTAAATTTTCCGGGCCTTTAATTGCATTAACTGGTAGCGCCGGTAAAACCACTACCAAAGAAATGTTAGCCAGTATTTTGCAGCAGTTAGCACCGGTGTTGGCGACACAAGATAATTTGAATAATGAAGTAGGTGTGCCCAAAACTTTGTTGGCAATAGCGCCGGAGCACCAGTTTGCAGTGATTGAAATGGGGCAAGTAAGGCGGGGGATATTCAATACTTAACCCAGTTCGCCGAGCCGACTATTTCCATTCTTACTAATGCTATGCCGGTACATATTGAAGGCTTTGGGTCTCTCGAAACTGTGGCAAAGACTAAAGGTGAAATTTTTAGTTGTTTGTCGGCGACAGGTACAGCCGTTATAAATTTTGATGATCAATTTTATTCTCAGTGGTTACAGCAAGTCGGTGATGCCGCGGTGGTGCGTTTTAGTCAATCTAAAGTAGACGCGGATATCTATAGTTCCGCGGTACAGATACAGGCATCTGGTGCCCCAACATTCAGGTTGCATAGCAAGATTGGTGGCGCGGCGGATGAAATTAATATTCAGTTGCCGTTATTGGGTGAGCACAATATTAGCAATGCCTTGGCTGCCGCCGCCGCGGCCATCGTGGCGGGTGCGTCATTGGGGCAAGTCAAGGCAGGTCTGGAGCAGTTGGTACCCGTTGCAGGGCGGTTGAAAACTATTGCGCTAGCTAAACAAACGCTTATTGATGACAGCTACAACGCCAACCCTGACTCAGTGAAGGCGGCGATTGATGTCTTGGCAGGTTTTGCTGGTGAGCGTTGGTTGGTGCTGGGCACGATGGGTGAGTTGGGCGCTATGGCAGAACAGGGTCATCATGATGTGGCGGCCTATGCTCGGGCTAAAGGTATAGAAAAATTACTGGTAGTAGGCGAGTACGGGAAGCTAATGACCAGTGTTTTTGGTGGCGGCTGTGCGTATCAGGAAATGGCGGGGTTGCTAGCTGATCTTGAGCAATTCACTACCGCCTCAGCGATTTTAGTAAAAGGTTCGCGCAGTGCACGGATGGAAAGAGTGGTAGCTGCCTTAATAAAAAATAATGGGGGGCAGCACTAATGTTGCTATTGCTAGCGGACTTTTTGTCCCAATACATCAGTGCTTTTCAAGTCTTTAATTATCTTACCGTGCGCGGGATTCTGGGGATTTTAACTGCGTTGGGTATTAGCTTGATGTGCGGCCCCTATATGATCCGGCGTCTTAATTATCATCAGATTGGTCAATCAGTTCGTAACGATGGGCCAGAGTCGCACTTAAGTAAATCCGGTACGCCAACCATGGGTGGCGCTTTAATTTTAGTCGCTATTTTATTAAGTACATTGTTGTGGTCTGACCTTCGCAGCCCGTATGTGTGGACGGTAGTTGTTGTTACTTTTATTTTTGGTGCTGTGGGTTGGGTTGATGATTATCGCAAAGTAATTGAAAAAAATTCCCGAGGTTTACCTGCCCGCTGGAAATATTTCTGGCAATCAGTTGCAGGTTTGGGGGCGGCAATATTTTTATATAGTCAGGCATCGTCACCGGCCGAAACACAATTATTTTTGCCTTTCCTAAAAGATTTTGCTTTGGATTTGGGGTGGTTTTATATCGTACTGACTTATTTCGTGATTGTAGGCTCCAGCAACGCTGTTAACTTGACCGATGGTTTGGATGGCTTGGCCATTATGCCAACAGTGATGGTGGGGTCTGCGTTGGGCATCATTGCTTACCTGGTCGGTAACGTCACCTTTTCCAGTTATTTGTTTATTCCTTACATTGCCGGTACCGGTGAGTTGGTTGTGTTTTGTGGAGCACTTGCTGGAGCCGGTTTGGGGTTTTTGTGGTTTAACACTTACCCGGCGCAAATTTTTATGGGCGACGTAGGTGCGTTAGCACTGGGTGCAGCACTCGGTGTGGTGGCGGTCATTGTGCGCCATGAAATAGTATTTTTTATCATGGGCGGAATTTTTGTTTTAGAAACTGTCTCGGTTATTTTGCAAGTGGCTTCTTTCAAGCTGACTGGTAGGCGCATATTTCGGATGGCACCCATTCATCATCATTTTGAATTAAAAGGTTGGCCAGAGCCGCGGGTGATTGTGCGGTTTTGGATTATTACAGTGATGTTGGTGTTGTTTGGTTTAGCAACATTGAAATTACGTTAGTAGATAAAGGAAAAAAACGTGCAAGTAAGCGTAACGACTAATCAGCAAGTTGTAGTGGGTCTGGGGCTCACCGGGCTGTCCTGCGCACGTTATTTATCACGTAAGCAGCTACCCTTTGCTGTTGTTGATAGTCGTCAATTACCCCCAGGTCTCGATGCATTTAAGGCTGAATTTCCTGATGTATCGTTGACGCTGGGTGATTTCAATCCGACATTATTAGCTAATGCAGAGCGCTTGGTGGTCAATCCGGGGGTGGCGTTAGAGGAGCCAGCTATCGCAGAGGCGGTGGCTAAGGGTGTGCAGGTTTGTGGTGATATTGATTTATTTGCTGCTGAGGCGGTTGCGCCCATTGTGGCGATTACTGGCTCCAATGGTAAATCAACAGTGACTACGCTATTGGGTGAAATGGCACGCCAGGCCGGTAGAGAGGTGGCGGTGGGTGGCAATATTGGTGTTCCAGTATTGGATTTATTGCTGGCTGATGAGCCTGATCTGTATGTGCTGGAGTTATCCAGTTTTCAGTTGGAGCGCACCGCGGACCTGAGTCCAGCAGTAGCGACTGTATTAAATATCAGCGCGGATCACATGGATCGCTACGAAAGTCTGGCGGCCTATCAACAGGCAAAGCATCGAATTTTTGCTGGCGCGAAAAAAGTGGTGGTAAATCGTGCTGACAAATTATCCCAGCCGCCATTAAATCGTAAGGCACAGCTGATTAGTTTCGGTTTGGATGCGAGCGCTGATGATTTTGGCGTCGCCACTATTGAGGGTGATGATTATCTGATTTTTCAATCGAAACCCTTAATGTCGGTGCAAGAGTTGTTGATTGTCGGTCATCACAATATTGAAAATGCACTGGCAGCCTTGGCGCTTGGTCATGCTGCTGGGCTGGAGATGGCGCCGATGCTGGCGGCTCTAAAAACTTTTACCGGTTTACCGCATCGTTGTCAGTTCGTCGCTGAGTTGCACGGGGTGCGTTATTACAATGATTCAAAGGGTACCAATGTCGGTGCGTCCATTGCCGCCATTCAGGGATTGGCGGCGAGTGCTGAAAAAATTGTATTGATTGCTGGTGGTGTGGCTAAGGGTGCAGATTTTTCACCGCTGCTACCCGTGTTAAAGCAGTTTGTCCGCGCAGTAATTATTATTGGCGAGGCAACGCCGCAGTTAATCGAATTATGTGGGGGTAGTGTTACTGCTATTGCTGTCGACAGTTTATCGCAAGCAGTAACTGCTGCTGGTGAATGTGCGCAGGGTGGTGATGCGGTATTACTTTCTCCGGCTTGTGCCAGCTTCGATATGTTCAATGATTATCAGCACCGTGGCGAGCAATTTTCCGCGTCAGTGTTAGCGTTAGCGGGGAACAGCTAATGGGTGCGGTGATGCTTAATAATAGTAAGCGGTCGGCAATGCCATTGGCGATTCCGAACAATATTATTCCCAGTGGTCTATTCAGATGGGGCAATGTAGATACGTTACTGCTAGGCGCGGCAATGGCCTTGATCGTTATCGGTTTTATTGCGATGACATCGGCTTCGATTGAGTTCGCAGCTGAGCGTTACGGTAATCCATTTTTTCATGCGCAACGTTATTTGTTTCATTTAAGTTTGGGTGTGGTTGCGGCATTAGTGACATACCGCATTCCTATGAGCTTTTGGCAGAGCAGTGGTTGGTTTTGGTTGCTGGTGGGTTTTGCATTGTTAATTCTGGTGCTGATTCCGGGTATAGGTCGAGAGGTGAATGGTAGTCGGCGCTGGGTGGCTTTGGGCCCGTTAACACTGCAGTGCTCTGAGTTGGCCAAGGTCTGCGTCATTATTTATTTGAGTGGGTATTTAGTTCGTCGACAAGATGAAGTGCGGGAAGAGTGGAAAGGTTTTATTAAGCCGATGGCGGTTTTATTTTTAGTCACACTGTTACTTATGTTGGAGCCCGATTTTGGTGCCACGGTAGTGACCTTGGGTACCGCTTTCGGCATGATTTTTTTGGCGGGTGTACGTCTGTGGCAATTTTGTTTAGTGATCATGGCAGCGATGGCGGCGCTGGTTATTTTGGTCATTAGTGAGCCCTATCGCATGAAGCGCCTAACGGCATTTACCGATCCCTGGGCGGATCAGTTTGATTCTGGTTACCAATTGACGCAATCACTGATTGCCTTTGGTCGTGGTGAGTGGTTTGGCGTGGGACTGGGTAATAGCATTCAAAAATTATTTTATTTACCGGAGTCACATACTGATTTCGTGTTTGCGATTTATGCCGAGGAGTTTGGCTTTGTTGGTGCTGCGGTGCTGATTGCATTGTTTGGTTTGTTGGTCGTGCGGATCTTGCAAATTGGTCGCCGCGCGGAGCAGTTGGGACAGCTATTTAACAGTTATATCGCTTATGGCATTGCGTTAATGATTAGTGGCCAGGTGTTCATTAATATCGGTGTAAATACCGGATTGCTTCCTACTAAAGGCCTCACCCTGCCATTTTTAAGTTATGGCGGTAGTAGCTTAATGGTGTGTTGTGCATTGGTCGCAATGGTGTTGCGTATCCATGCGGATGTTGAGCTTGTTGCCAACGGTGCTAGTAGTACCAATAACAAGAAAGCAAGAAAATCAGCTGCAGATACCCGGGGAGGTAGCGATGAATAAATCGATTGCGCCTTCGGTATTAATAATGGCCGGTGGTACCGGTGGTCATGTTTTTCCTGCACTGGCGGCGGCTGAATGTTTGCAGGCAAAAGGTATTCATGTGGAATGGCTGGGGACTCGACGCGGCATAGAATCGCTGTTAGTGCCCGCGGCCAATATTCCTATCCACTTTATTACTGTGTCAGGTTTGCGCGGTAAGGGTGTCTTGAGTGTGATTAAGGGGTTGTTGCAAGTGGTGAGTGCGCTTTGGCAATCGGTAAAAGTTTTGGCGCAATTAAAGCCTGTGTGCGTGTTGGGTATGGGCGGTTTTGCTTCCGGTCCCGGTGGCTTGGCTGCAGTATTAACCGGACGGCCCTTGGTTATTCATGAGCAAAACTCAGTGGCAGGGACCACCAATAAACTATTGGCCAAAATTGCCAGCAAAGTATTGCTGGCATATCCAAAAGCACTGGTAAGTAGCAAGGCATTGCATGTCGGTAATCCGGTGAGAAAAGAAATTGCACAGCTGCCTGCGCCAGAGCAGCGCGGCATTGGTTCAGCAGAAAAAATTCGCTTATTGGTATTGGGCGGCAGTCTTGGTGCCAAACCGATCAATGATTTACTGCCAGCGGCGCTAGCGCTAATAGATGGTAGCAGTCAGCCAGAGGTGTGGCACCAAACCGGTAAATCACACATTGATGAAGTGCGTGCGGCCTATCAGCAAGTGGGAATTACCGTAAAAGCAGAAGCCTTTATCAGCGATATGGCTGCTGCCTATCAATGGGCCGATGTCGTGTTATGTCGCGCCGGAGCTTTAACCGTTGCCGAATTAACCGCCGCTGGAGTGGGCTCTTTATTGGTGCCGCTGCCACATGCGATTGATGATCACCAAACCGGCAATGCGCAATGGTTGGTAGAAAACGATGCCGGAAAAATGTTGCCGCAAGCACAATTGGATGCCCCTACATTATCAGGAGTGTTACAGGATTTGAGCAGTAATAGAGCGCCATTATTGGCAATGGCAATAGCGGCTAGGGCATTAGCTAAAACAGACGCAGCAGAACAGGTAGCCAACACCTGTTTGGAGGTGGCGAATGGTTAAGCCTACTAGCGTTTCCGCTTTTGTAGTGCCAGAAATGCGCCGTATTAAGCGTATTCATTTTGTTGGTATCGGCGGCGCTGGTATGTGCGGTATTGCTGAAGTGTTATTGAATACCGGTTACGAGATTTCAGGTTCTGACATTCAGGAGTCTGCGACTACCCGGCGTTTAGCAACAATGGGGGCCATTATTTTTATCGGTCATGTTGAGACCAATATTACCGGTGTAGATGTAGTGGTGACATCTTCAGCAGTGAAGCACGATAACTCTGAAGTTAATGCTGCTAGAGCGTTTCGTATTCCTATTGTGCCCAGAGCTGAAATGCTCTCGGAATTAATGCGCTATCGACATGGTATTGCGATTGCCGGTACTCACGGTAAGACCACGACCACGAGTTTAATCGCCTCAATTTTTGCCGAAGCTGAATTGGATCCGACATTTGTTATTGGTGGCTTGCTGAATAGTGCGGGCACTAATGCGCGCTTGGGTGAAAGCCGGTATTTGATTGCTGAGGCGGATGAAAGTGACGCTTCTTTTTTACATCTGCAACCGATGGTGTCGGTCATCACCAATATTGAAGCAGACCATATGGCTACCTACGAGGGTGATTTCAATAAGCTGAAAAAAACCTTTGTCGAGTTTTTACATAATTTGCCGTTTTATGGCATGGCAGTGATGTGTATTGATGATGATGTAGTTCGCGAATTATTACCCGCGGTGGGTCGCTCTATTTTGACTTATGGCTTTAGTGAGGATGCGGATTTTTCAATCTCCAATATCAGCAAGCAAAGTCTTAAAACCTCGTTTACGGTTTCGCGCCCTGCCGGCTTGTCGCCTATCAATGTCACTATCAATATGCCGGGTGATCACAATGTATTAAATGCGACCGCAGCGATTGCAGTGGCTACTGATGAAAATATTGATGATCAGGCAATACAGCGCGGTTTGGAAAACTTTCAGGGTGTTGGGCGCCGCTTCCAACTATACGGTGAGTTTGAAATTGATAATGACGGTGGATCGGTGCTGTTGGTGGACGATTATGGTCATCACCCTACCGAGGTGGCCGCGACTATTTCCGCGGCGCGGCAGGCGTGGCCAGAGCGTCGCTTGGTAATGATTTATCAACCGCACCGCTATACCCGTACCAAAGATTTGTATGAAGACTTTGTGCGTGTGCTTTCTACGGTAGATAGCTTGTTGTTATTGGAAGTGTACTCGGCAGGTGAAGAAGTGATTACCGGAGCTGATGGTCGCAGTCTCAGTGGCAGTATCCGCAGCCGTGGTCAGGTTGACCCGGTGTTTGTAGAAGATATTGCCGATGTGGCAGCGGTGTTGAAAAACGTGATACAGCCAGGTGATGTGGTGTTAACGCAGGGGGCGGGTAACGTTGGTGGTATTGCTGGCCAATTGGCAGCAGGTCAATTAGGTAGGGCCTGTGATGAGTAATGAAATGATAAATGATGTAGCGCAATTGTTAGCATCACAATTGCAAGGCCCGGTGGCTTTGTTACTTGGTGGGCATTCTGCGGAGCGTGAAATTTCCTTGCAAAGTGGCGAGGCTGTTTATCAGGCATTGAAAGCTAAAAATATTGCTGCAGAAAAAATTGATACTAAAAATGACGACTGGTTGGAACGGGTCGCCAAATTTAAACATGCGTTTATTGCTCTGCACGGCGGCGATGGTGAAAACGGTAATGTTCAGGCTGAGTTGGAAAAAATAGGTTTAAGTTATACCGGTAGTGGAGTCGCTGCCTCGGCGAAGGCGATGGATAAAGTTCACTGTAAAAAAATATGGGAAAAAATCAATTTATCGACGCCGTCGTTTGTTGAGTTAACTGAAGACAGTGATTGGGTGGGTATTATTCAGCAGTGGGGTACTGTGATTATCAAACCGGCGACTGAAGGTTCCAGTATTGGTATGGCGGTGGCCAACACGGCTGAACAGTTAGCAGCAGCTTATCAACAAGCCAAGCCCTATGGCAGTTTGGTGATGGCTGAGCAATGGGTGAGTGGTGCGGAATTTACCGTTGCGATATTGGGTGATAAACCACTGCCGCCAATAAAACTGGAAACGGATCATGGCTTTTATAATTACGATGCAAAATATATTGCTGAGGATACCCGTTATATCTGTCCTTGTGGTTTATCAGCAGAAAAAGAACAGGAGTTGCAACAGTTGGCTTTGGCGGCATTCGATAGCGTTGGTTGCAAAGGCTGGGGTCGCGTCGATGTGATGCAGAATGAACAGGGACAATTTTATTTACTGGAAGTAAATACTGTTCCAGGTATGACCAGCCATAGTTTGGTGCCGATGGCAGCAAAAGCGGCCGGATTGAGTTTTGCCGATTTAGTACTGAAAATTTTACAGCTGAGTATTGCGGAAGCTAAAAATTAAATGATGCAGCTACGGTTTAACAGCAAGAAAACAAAAGTGCGCGGGGCCAGCAGCAAGCAGTCAAAACCGTCACGCACCTTCAATGGCAGGCAGTTTTTACCTGTGCTGTGGCTGTCGGTAGTGATTGCGTTGTCTGTTGTCGTTGTACAGGTAGTTGCTGGCAAGTTGGATCAACCGGTAAGCCGAGTGGTGATTAATGGCGACTTCGTTAATGTCGAGCGGCAACAATTAGTGGCGGCAGTTGAAGTATTTTTAGGTAGTGGTTTTTTGTTATTGGATTTAGATGGTATTCGTCTGCAGCTTAACCAGCAGCCCTGGGTTTTTGATGTGATGGTAGAGCGGCACTGGCCTGACGAGATAGCGATTACTGTGATAGAACAAAAAGCGATCGCTCATTGGGGGGATCACGCTTATCTAAATCATCGTGGAGAGGTTTTTTCGCCGGATAAGCGGGCTGCCAATGGCAGTGGTTTGCCAGAATTGTTGGGGCCTAAAGACAGTGAGCAGCAAGTGATGAATCACTTTCGGAGTTAAGCAAGGGTTTAGCTTCCCAGCGTTTGGAACTTAAAAAGTTAGCTTTAACGGAAAGCGGTAATTGGTCGCTGGTGCTGACTAATGGGATAGAGGTTGAGCTAGGTGATAGTGAAGTAATGGAAAAAATGCGCAGATTATTGGCAACCTATGCACAGGGTTTATCCGCAGATTTCGCTCAGATTAAAACGATTGATATGCGTTATAGCAATGGTTTTGCAGTGGGCTGGCGCAGTGAGAAATCATAATGATTAAAATTTTAGCAATGACTTTAATAATGGGGAGTGCTGTCTAATGGGCACCGGAACAGACAATAAAATGATTGTCGGTCTAGATATAGGAACGTCTAAAGTCGTAGCCATTGTTGGTTCGATTACGGAAGAGGGCGGCTTGGAAATTGTGGGTATTGGCTCGCACCCTTCACGCGGTTTAAAGAAAGGCGTGGTGGTTAATATTGAATCCACAGTGCAGTCCATTCAGCGTGCTATTGAAGAGGCGGAGTTGATGGCAGGATGCCAAATTCATTCGGTTTATGCCGGTATTGCCGGCAGTCATATCCGCAGTTTAAATTCACACGGTATTGTCGCGATTCGTGATCGGGAAGTGTACGCACTGGATTTGGAGCGAGTGATTGACGCGGCGCAGGCAGTGGCGATTCCGGCTGATCAAAAAATTCTGCATATTCTGCCGCAGGAATATGTCATCGATACTCAGGAAGGTATAAAAGAACCGTTAGGTATGTCGGGTGTGCGTCTGGAGGCCAAGGTTCACTTGGTTACTTGTGCAGTAAATGCGGCTCAAAATATTGAAAAATGTATTCGGCGTTGTGGCCTGGAAGTAGAAGATATTATTTTAGAGCAGCTGGCATCAAGTTATGCCGTGTTAACTGAAGACGAGCGTGAATTAGGTGTTTGCCTGGTAGATATTGGTGGTGGTACTACCGATATTGCAATTTTTACCGAGGGAGCCATTCGTCATACCGGTGTAATTCCAATTGCCGGTGATCAGGTAACTAACGATATTGCGATGGCGCTACGAACACCGACGCAAAACGCCGATGAAATAAAAATTAAATATGCTTGTGCATTAACGCAGTTGGCCGGGGCCGATGAAACGATCAAAGTTCCCAGTGTTGGCGATCGTCCGCCGCGTGATTTGTCGCGTCAAGCTTTAGCCGAAGTAGTTGAGCCGCGTTATGACGAATTATTTACGCTGGTACAAGCCGAGCTGAGACGCAGTGGTTATGAAGACATGATTGCTGCTGGCATCGTGCTAACCGGTGGTACTTCTAAAATGGAAGGAGTCGTTGAATTGGCTGAAGAGATTTTTCATACCCCGGTACGAATAGGTGCGCCACAGAATGTAGAAGGTCTTGCTGATATCGTTCGCAATCCTATTTATTCCACGGGTGTTGGTTTGTTGCAATACGGCTTGAAGCAACAAACGGAAGGTCGTGTAGGTGGTTCGCGGCCACAGGTTTCGTCGGAAAGTATTTTTAGTAAGGCCAAAGAATGGGTCAAAAGTAATTTTTAATACTGTTATTTAAACTTTTAATTGCAAGATCTCTGAAACCGATTCGTCGGCGACAGAAATAAAAAACCAAGGGAGAAAAACCATGTTTGAGCTAGTTGATAACGTACCACAGAGCGCGGTCATAAAGGTTGTAGGTGTGGGAGGCGGTGGCGGTAATGCCGTTAAGCACATGATAGCGAATAACGTAGAAGGTGTAGATTTCATCTGTGCCAATACCGACGCGCAAGCCTTGACCAATATTGATAACACCACCGTATTGCAGTTAGGCGGAAATATTACTAAAGGTTTGGGGGCTGGTGCCAATCCGGAAGTAGGTCGTCAGGCTGCTCTAGAAGACCGGGATCGTATTGCCGAAGCACTGCAAGGTGCTGATATGGTCTTTATCACCGCCGGTATGGGCGGTGGTACTGGCACGGGGGCTGCACCAGTGGTGGCCGAAGTTGCCAGAGATATGGGTATATTAACTGTCGCTGTAGTTACCCGGCCATTTGGTTTCGAAGGTAAAAAGCGATTGCAAATTGCTGAATACGGGATGAAAGAATTGCAGCAGAATGTTGATTCTTTAATCACTATTCCCAATGACCGCTTACTGGATGTGTTAGGAAAAAGTGCCAGCTTGTTAGAGGCATTTAAAACCGCTAACGATGTGTTGCTAGGTGCGGTTCAGGGTATTGCCGATTTGATTATCCGCCCGGGGATGATCAATGTGGATTTTGCAGATGTGCGCACGGTTATGTCTGAAATGGGCATGGCGATGATGGGAACAGGTTGCGCGCGAGGTGAAAATCGAGCTCGCGAAGCTGCTGAAGCCGCTATTCGCAGCCCGTTACTGGATGACATTAACTTGCAGGGCGCGCGCGGTATTTTGGTCAATATTACCGCTGGTTTGGACCTGTCTTTGGGTGAGTTTTCCGAGGTGGGTGACACTATCGAAGAATTTGCTTCAGATAATGCCACCGTTGTGGTGGGAACTGTTATTGACCCAGAGATGTCAGATGAAATACGGGTTACTGTGGTCGCCACTGGTTTGGGTAGCGATCAGCTCAGCGAAGCGCCATTAAAAGTGGTTGAAAATAAACTAGCTGATACAGTTAACCCTGATTACCGAACGTTGGATCGTCCAACTGTCATGCGTAATAACCCTCAGGTAGCGATGGGTCGCGAAGCGGCTGTACCTAAAGAGGACAAGGATATGGAATATTTGGATATTCCTGCCTTTTTACGTAGACAGGCGGATTAAATCGTTTGGTTACGGGTCTCAGGATCTAGCAAAGAATATGGTTTGGCGCAGGGATGCGCTGCTTTAAAAGGGAGTTAATGGGTTTGGTGTTAGGCCAGTTCTCTGGTAGTATTCGCGCCTCACTTCTAAGGCTTCGGTGGTTTTTTGTCCATATTTAGCCAGATGCTGCAGGTTTCAGCGCTTTTTGGGGTAAGTCATCACTCCGCGCATACGATCAGAACCAATGAAGATTTGCCATGATTAAACAACGTACTCTACGCAATGCCATCCGCGCTACCGGTATCGGCCTCCATTCCGGTGAAAAGGTGTACCTCACACTACTTCCAGCTCCTGTCGATTCCGGGATTATTTTCCGTCGCACCGATCTGGATCCGGTGGTCGAAATAGCTGCCAGAGCCGAGAATGTCGGCGACACTATTCTCTCGACTACTTTAATGAAAGATGATGTTCGGGTTTCTACCGTCGAGCATTTACTGTCGGCAATGGCAGGCTTGGGTATTGATAATGCCTATGTAGAATTAAGTGCTGCTGAAGTCCCGATTATGGACGGCAGTGCTGGCCCATTTGTATTCCTTATCCAATCAGCGGGTATTGAAGAACAGCCAAAGGCCAAGCAATTTATTCGTATTAAGCGCCCAGTTACGGTGACTGATGGTGATAAAGTAGCCAGTTTCCTGCCTTTTGATGGCTTTAAAGTGTCTTTTACCATTGATTTTGATCATCCAGTATTTCGTGATCGTACCGGTAAGGCTGCGCTTGATTTTTCCAGTACCTCCTTTGTAAAGGAAGTTAGCCGGGCACGTACCTTTGGTTTTATGCATGAAATTGAATACCTACGCTCCAAGGGCTTGGCTCAGGGCGGCAGTGTTGATAACGCGATAGTGGTAGATGAGTACCGTATCCTCAATGAAGATGGCTTGCGCTATGAAGATGAGTTCGTTAAGCACAAGGTGCTGGATGCCATCGGTGACTTGTACTTGTTGGGCAATAGCTTGATTGGTGAATTTAAAGCTCATAAGTCTGGTCATGCCCTTAATAACGCTTCTTTGCGGGCCTTGATTGCGCAAACTGATGCCTGGGAAGTGGTGACTTTTGAGGATCAGTCAAAAGCGCCTATTTCGTATATGGCACCCGTTGCTGTCGCCTAAATACAACGGCAGCATTTGACTGCCGTTAATATTTGTCCAAAGTTTGACCGCGTTCACTATTTTATAGCCCCTAAAATTGGTATTAATTGGAGTTATATGCGATATTTACCCCCACAACGCAACCAGATTCTATTTAATCTCACTATCCAGCTGAAAATTCTATGAAAGTCATTATCGTCAGCGGTAAACACGGCCAGTCGAAATCGATTTCACTTGGTCGCTGGACCCGCACATTGCTTTCTCTGTGCCTATTGGGCGTGCCGTTGGGTATGGGGGTAGTGGCTGGTTATGAACTCGCAGATAACGAGGGAGAAGTGTTAGATTTGCAGGCACTGTCTGCAATGAAAGAAAAAAATCGTAAAGAACAGGAATTGGTTGCCAATACCAAAAAAGAGACTGAGCAACGTGTACAAGCGCTTACTCTTCGAATGGCAGAAATTCAAGCTCGGCTAGTCCGCTTGGATGCGCTGGGCGAACGTATCACCACCGTCGCCAAGTTAGACAAAGGCGAATTCGATTTTAGTCAATTGCCGGCTCTCGGTGGTCCCGAAACTGACGAGCAAGGCGCTTTCTACGAAAACCCCGATTTTGTCGATGCCATGAATAATCTTGTGGCCCGCGTTGATGATCGTGAACAGCAGCTAGAAATTCTTGAAACCTTATTAGCCAATCGTAAAATTGAAGATGAAGTATTCTTGGCTGGTAGGCCGATTAAGAAAGGCTGGATGTCGTCGCACTTTGGCCATCGTACGGATCCCTTTAATGGCCGCTTGGCGATGCATGAAGGCGTTGATTTTGCCGGTAAGTTAGGCAGTGATATTGTTGCAGTGGGTTCTGGTGTCGTTACTTGGTCCGGTGAGCGTTACGGTTATGGTCAGTTGGTTGAGATTAACCACGGTAGCGGATACATTACTCGCTACGCTCATAATCTGGAAAACAAAATTGAAGTGGGTGATATTGTTAAGAAGGGGCAGGTTATCGCCTTGATGGGAAGCAGTGGTCGGTCTACGGGGCCTCACGTGCATTTCGAAGTCTATAAACATGGTCGCCCTGTTGACCCTGCCAGCTATATTCATCGCGCCAGTCGCTGAATTTTCTCTTCCAGTTATTTTCTTTTTGCGTGAGCTATTTGCTCACGTTTTTGCGTTCAAACAATAACAGTTATAAGTAGTCATATTATGTTGGGAAATATCGCCAAAAAAATCTTCGGTAGTAAAAATGACCGGACGCTCAAGCGCATGGGTAAAACTGTGCAAGAAATTAACGGTTTTGAGGAAACCCTCCAAGCGTTAAGTGACGAGCAATTACAACAAAAAACCAGTGAATTTAAACAGCGTTTAAGCGAAGGTGAAAAACTGGATCAAGTATTATCCGAAGCTTTTGCTGTCGTTCGTGAGGCAGGCAAACGTACTTTAGGTTTACGTCACTTCGATGTGCAATTAATTGGTGGTATTACCTTGCATCAAGGGCGTATTGCAGAAATGCGAACGGGTGAAGGTAAAACTCTGGTTGCTACTTTACCTGTTTATCTGAATGCATTAACTGGCGAAGGCGCGTTTGTCATTACAGTAAATGATTATTTGGCAAGTCGTGATGCTAATTGGATGCGGCCGCTGTATGAATTTCTAGGGTTAACTGTAGGTATTGTTGTTTCTGGCCAGGATCCTGAAGCCAAGCGTGCTGCTTATGCGTGTGATATTACCTACGGCACCAATAATGAATTCGGTTTTGATTATCTGCGCGACAATATGGCGTTTACGCTGGAAGATCGTTTTCAGCGCAGTCTGAATTTTGCCATTGTCGATGAAGTGGATTCAATATTGATTGATGAAGCGCGTACGCCGTTAATTATTTCAGGGCAGGCAGAGGATAGTTCAGAGCTGTATCGCAGTATTAATAAATTAATTCCGAAGTTGCAATTACAAACTGAAGTTGATGAAGGCCATTTTACTGTTGATGAAAAGGCCCGTCAGATTGAATTGACCGAGCAAGGTCACTTATTTGTAGAGGAGTTGTTATCTGAGTCTGGCATGTTGGCCGAAGGTGAAAGTCTATATTCGGTATCTAATTTGGCGATGCTACAACATGTTTATTCCGGCTTGCGCGCGCATAAATTATTTAATCGTGATGTCGAATACATCGTGCAAAATAATCAGGTGGTGTTGATTGATGAGCACACTGGTCGCACGATGGCGGGCCGTCGTTTGTCTGAGGGTTTGCATCAGGCAATTGAAGCGAAGGAAGGTGTAAATATTCAGGCCGAAAGTCAGACATTAGCTTCTACTACCTTTCAAAATTATTTCCGTCTGTTCAATAAGCTTTCGGGTATGACTGGTACTGCAGACACAGAGGCATTTGAATTTTCCCAGATTTATGGCTTGGAGGTCGTGGTTATTCCGACCAATGTTGTGCCATCGCGTATTGATCTCAATGATTTGGTCTATTTGTCAGTTGGCGAAAAATACGATGCCATTGTCAATGATGTTAAAGAGCTCACTGCCAAAGGTGCGCCAGTTTTAGTGGGTACTGCGTCGATTGAAACTTCAGAAGAATTATCCAAGCGTTTCAAACAATCCAAAATTGAACACAAAGTACTGAACGCAAAATTTCATGAACAGGAAGCGGAAATTATTGCCCAGGCTGGCAGTCCCGGTGTGGTGACGATTGCAACCAATATGGCCGGTCGCGGTACCGATATTGTGTTGGGTGGTAATGTTGAAGTAGAAATTGCCGCAATGGACAATCCCAGCGCAGAGCAAATCCAATCATTACGTGACGCCTGGAAAAAGCGTCATGCAGCTGTGTTAGAAGCGGGCGGTCTCCATATTATTGGTACTGAGCGTCATGAGTCCCGACGTATCGATAACCAATTGCGTGGCCGTGCTGGTCGTCAGGGTGATCCCGGGATGTCGCGTTTTTATCTTTCTATGGAAGATAATTTAATGCGGATTTTTGCCTCTGATCGCGTACGCAGTTTTATGCAAGCACTGGGTATGGAAAAAGGTGAAGCGATAGAACACCGCATGGTGACTAACTCCATTGAAAAAGCGCAGCGCAAAGTCGAAGGTAGAAACTTTGATATCCGTAAAAATTTATTGGAGTTTGATGACGTTTCCAACGATCAGCGACAGATCGTTTATCAGCAGCGTTACGATTTGTTGGAAGCTGAAGATATTTCCGAGACGATCGAAGCTATCCGTGAAGACGTGATCAATGAGGTGATTGACCAGCATATCCCACCACAAAGCTTAGAAGAGCAGTGGGATATTTCCGGTTTGGAACAGCGTCTTGAAGCGGAGTTTTCTGCGCCGCTGCCATTGCAAAAATGGCTGGACGAAGATGACAATCTGCATGAAGAGCCTTTAAGACAAAAAATTATTGCTGAACTGGCTGTAGCCTATCAGGCAAAAGCGGATGAGATTGGTCCCGAGATTCGCCGCTTGGAAAACATATTATGCTGCAGATACTTGATAATCTGTGGAAAGAGCATTTGGCGACTATGGATCAATTGCGGCAGGGTATCCATTTACGTGCATATGCGCAAAAAAATCCCAAGCAGGAATACAAGCGTGAAGCCTTCGCTTTATTTGAGGCGATGCTAGATAGCTTAAAACATGATGTGGTGCGGTTTTTATCGAATGTTCGTATTCAGCGAGAAGATGAATTGGCCGCATTGGAAGAACAGCGGCGAGCTGCGCAGGCGAAAGATTTAGAGTTCAAGCATGATTCAGCTTCGGCAATTGGCGATGACTCAGGCAGTGGCAATGCAGAAGAAGCTGATTCGCAACCTTTTGTTCGCGAAGGAAAAAAGGTTGGCCGTAATGAAGATTGCCCCTGTGGATCGGGCAAAAAATACAAACAATGTCACGGCAAACTTTCCTGATAGGACGCTCTTCAGCCCATAGATTAATTGAAGGTATCTAAAAATGGCAGTCGGTGAAGGAAAATTACCCACGCTCCACCCGGTAGCGGGTTTTCGTTTGGGCACGACCAGTGCAGGCATTAAGCGTCCTGGTCGTCAGGATTTAGTCGTGATGGAGCTCTGTGAAGGCGCGACGGCAGCAGGTGTGTTCACCCTAAATGCGTTTTGTGCCGCGCCGGTACAAGTTGCCAAACGTCATATTGCACAACAGGCGCCCCGCTATTTACTGGTTAATACTGGCAACGCTAATGCCGGCACCGGCCCTCAGGGGTTGAAGGACAGTGTGGCATCTTGTCAGGCGTTGGCTCAATTAACAGACGTCGCTGCAGAGCAGGTATTACCTTTTTCTACCGGGGTTATTGGTGAGCCGTTACCGCTAGCGAAAATAACCGCCGCTTTGCCGCAGGGTCTCGCTGAGCTTGATGAAAACGGTTGGACGTTGGCCGCTAGCGGTATTATGACCACAGATACCCGCCCAAGGCGGCATCGTTACAATTTGATCACCTGGGCGAAACGATTACTGTGACGGGTATTGCTAAAGGTGCAGGCATGATCAAGCCTAACATGGCCACTATGTTGGGTTATGTGGCAACCGATGCGGCGGTTGAGTCGGAAATTTTAAACACTATTCTTCAGCAGGCGACTAATCAATCGTTTAATCGTATCACCGTTGATGGTGATACCTCGACTAACGATTCATGTATGTTGGTAGCAACGGGTCAAGCCGCTGCTGGTAAAGTTAGTGCTATAAATGACGCACTGTATCAACCTCTGTTAGATGCAATTACCACTGTTTTTATTGAGTTAGCGCAAGGCTTGGTGCGTGATGGCGAAGGCGCTAATAAATTTGTCACGGTAGCCGTGAGCGGTGGCGCTTCTGAACGAGAGTGTTTACAAGTAGCCTATACCATAGCCGAATCACCGTTGGTAAAAACGGCCTTGTTTGCCAGTGACCCCAATTGGGGGCGGTTGTTGGCGGCGATTGGTCGGGCTGGCGTTGAACAGCTGGATGTTAACAAAGTATCCGTGAGTATTAACGGCGTGCTAATTGCGGAGCAGGGCTGCCGTGCCGCCAGTTATACTGAGCAGCAAGGTCAGGCGGCTATGGACGAAGAAGAGATTACCATCGCCGTGGATTTATCCAGAGGGGATCAGCAAGCAACCGTGTGGACCACAGATTTATCTGATGAGTATGTTCGTATTAACGCGGATTACCGTTCTTAGGTTTAAGTAGTTCATAAATTAAATAAGTGGCAGTTAAAAGAGACTGAGTTGACAAAATTAGTACATGTCGCCGTCGGCGTTATCCGCAATGAGTCGCAACAAATCCTGATTGCGCTGCGACCTACCGAGAGTCATCAAGGTGGCTTGTGGGAATTTCCTGGCGGCAAGGTAGAAGCAGGGGAATCTGTGCAGACTGCTTTGAATCGTGAGTTAGAGGAAGAGTTGGGGTGACAGTGCTGCGTTGTCGCCCGCTCATCGAAATCAGGCATGATTATGACGATAAATCAGTGTTGCTGGATGTTTGGTGGGTTGATGCGATTTCCGGTCAGGCTGAAGGTAGAGAGGGGCAGCCTATTCGTTGGGTAGATGCAAATACGCTTGGTCAGTATAATTTCCCTGCAGCAAATAAGGCTATTATTACTGCTGTAATAGATTCTATCTCAGCTTCGTCAACAAATTGTTGATGACTGGCATCCCTTTTATTTTCTGGTAAAATCCCCGTTCTAGAAACCGACTACTTTTGTCGTTGCCGCTGTTGCGGTATTTCTAGAAATTCATCACTTCGAATCACAACATTTACACAGGGCATTCACCATGAGTCTTGCTGATAAGGTATTGGCAGTTAATAACGATCTTCCCATTCGCACCGAGTTACCGGTTCATAGCGGTAAAGTGCGTTCCGTTTATTGGTTAACTGCTGAAGATAGTCGGCGCTTGATTGCAGATAAAGGCTACGATGTGGCCGCCGATGCAGAGCTGGCAATTATGGTAATTAGTGACCGTATTTCTGCCTTTGAGTGTATCTGGAAAAGTGAGGGTGGTATGCAAGGGGTGCCGGGCAAAGGTGCCGCTTTGAATGCGATTTCCAACCATTGGTTTAAATTATTTCGCGAGCAGGGCTTGGCTGATAGCCATATTCTGGATATTCCCCACCCACTGGTGTGGATAGTGCAAAAAGCCAAGCCAGTGATGATAGAAGCTATTGCTCGCCAATACATCACCGGTTCAATGTGGCGTTCTTACGCCAAGGGCGAACGTGAATTTTGTGGTATTCAGATACCCGATGGTTTGCAAAAGGATCAGAAATTACCTGACCTGCTGATTACTCCGTCCAGCAAGGGCATTTTGAAAAATATTCCCGGTGTACCGGAAGTGGATGATGTTAATGTCACCCGCGATGATATTGTAAATAATTATGCGGCGTTTAAATTTCGCAGTATTGATGATATTGCAGTTTATGAGAAATTATTATCTGAAGGTTTTGATGTAATCAGTAAGGCCTTGGCCGATCTGGACCAGATATTTGTCGATACCAAGTTCGAGTTTGGTTATGTGACGGATAAGAATGGTAACGAAAAACTGATCTATATGGATGAAGTGGGCACGCCGGATTCTTCACGGATTTGGGATGGCGCCGCTTTTCGTGACGGTAATATTATTGAAAATTCGAAAGAGGGTTTCCGTCAGTTACTGCTTAAACATTTTCCTGAACCGGATATTTTGTTGGATAAAAACCGGATGGATGAGCGTAATGCTTTGGCCAGAGAAAATGAATTACCCGAATCGGTAATGATGGCAGTATCGAAAACCTATACAGATATCGCTGAAAAAATTACCGGTGAAAAAATTAACTTATCGGATAATCCTAAAGCAGAAATTATTGAAATACTGCGTGATCAATACGGCGTAATTGCCTAGTTAAACATTTAGTTAAGGACTGGCTTAGCTAACACCAAGCCAGTCAATTCCCTGATCCTGGTTGGCTAAAATTAAAGATTCTTGCTGACCAAATACCGCCTCTATCGCCGTTCTAGCTAGGCTTTCAGTATTGTTTTGTTCACTGATGTGAGAAATCACCAGATGTTGTAGTCGTTCGTGCTCAATGCTTGCAAGTAAATTCGCGGCCTGGTGATTACTTAAATGTCCCCAGTGGCCACCGACACGGTGTTTGAGTGATGGCGGATAGGGGCCCATCGCCAATAACTGCGGGCAATGGTTGCATTCCAGCATCAAGGCGTCGCACTGCTGATATTGTTCAATCACATGGGGTGTAATACTGCCAAGGTCGGTGAGTAGCCCGACCGATTTTTGTTGGCTGCGAAAAACAAATTGGCAGGGTTCTCTCGCGTCATGTGGCACAGTTACCGGAGTGGTTTCTATATCGGCGATAGTAAACGTCTGATGGATATTGATGGTGTTTAGGTTGGGTATCTTCCCTAAGCTGGCATATTGAGCTGTACCGTGGGTTAAATAAACCGGCAGCTGGTATTTGCGCGCAAAGGGCCAACGCCTTTGATGTGGTCACCGTGTTCATGGGTGACCAGAATGGCACTGATGTCTTGTGGTTGGTGGCCAAGCAGTTGCAGGCGGCGCTCGGTTTCTTTGACAGTAAAGCCACAATCAACCAGCAACAAAGCGTTGCTGGATTTGATCAGGGTAGCATTGCCTTTGCTGCCGCTACCCAAACAAGCAAACTGTAAGCCCATTAAGCGATATGCTTTTTAATTAATTTTAAAATTTTGGTGGTTTGTTTGTTGTCGAGTGCAGCACCGTTTTGTCGCTCAATGGTGATTGATACGGTGGTGTCATTAATTGGTGTCATGCGAATAAAATAAGGAATACCAAGATCGGTTTTATCGGTATCTGTACTCTTGCCCCAATTCCAAAGCCAGCTGAAAAACCCGTCTTCTTCCTCTTCATCATTGGTGTTATCGAGATAATGTACGTAATACAGTTTTTCGTCCCGATTTAAATCATCGATACTAAATTCAGCTTTCTCCAGCGCGCGGCCTAATGATGGCCATGCCCGGGAAAAATTGAGTTTGAGTTTAATGAAGGGGATGGCGTTGGCATCTTCCTCAAGTGTTACTTTGCCCGAGGAGTCTATAGCTTGCTGAGCGAGCATGGAAACTGAGGCAGCTGCGGCACTATCAGCAAGATATTGCGCCAGACTTTCAGTCATTATTTTTTCACGCTCTTCACTACTGGAGCTTTTGGGCCAGCTATCCGTGCCAGCGCGAAGGTCAGCTTGTAATACGTACACTTCACTACTGCCGCGTTGTACACCTTGCTCGATCCGCAAGCGATAGCGTTCGCGCAGTGCGTTTTCACCTGAAGGTTGTAACCAGGCAGTCTCTAACATGCCGCTGGTGGCATCGGCTCGTTGTACCGTTAGCTGATTCAGGCTAAGAAAACCGCGCAAGCGTGGCCAAACCTGACCGGGTGCGCCATCGACTAAAATCCAGCGCTGATCACCTAGCGTGTTGATGCGAACGGTGTCGCGTTCTACATCTTCGGATAAGGCCTCTGGCCGGGGAATAATAAATTTTTCGTCCAGTGAAGTGCGATCACTGATAGGAGGAATGGCGTAACTGTCATCCAGTGACTCACTGTCGATCCCGGCAGGTAATACCAGTGGCGTCTCAACTTTGGCTTGGCGGTAATCATTGCTGCGATCTCGAAAGGTGCCGTCATCGCCGAACAGCCAGCTACAAGCGCTAACCTGAATAATAACAGTGATACCGGTGATGAGTTTCAACACTAACTTCATTGGATAATTCCTGATTGCTGCATTGCTTGCTTTAACTGTGGGCGCAACGCTTCAGAAAAAACTGTTAAGGGAAGGCGAATGCCTTCGGTAATCATCCCCATTTCATACAGCGCCCACTTGGTGGGGATGGGGTTGGATTCTAAAAATAAACTGCTGTGTAGCGGTAGTAATTGATTGTCGAGCTGTTGAGCTCGTTCGCGATCACCGGCAATAGCGGCAGCACACATTTGTGCCATCAACTTTGGTGCGACGTTAGCGGTAACAGAAATATCACCTTTGCCACCAGCCAGCATCAGCTCCATGGCGGTTGGGTCGTCACCGGAATAAATGGCAATGCGGTCAGAGCAGCGTGCGATCAAGTCGCGGCCACGATCCAGGTCACCGGTAGCGTCCTTAATCCCAATAATATTGTTAATGCTGGCCAAGCGGTCGACGGTATCGTTTTGCATATCGCAGGCGGTGCGGCCGGGGACATTGTATAAAATTTGCGGAATGCTCACGCTCTCGGCAATCAGCTTATGAAATTGAAACAGACCTTCCTGGGTAGGTTTGTTGTAGTAGGGGGTTACCAGCAAGCAGGCATCAACCCCAGCTACTCTGGCAGCTTCGGTCAGTTCAATGGCTTCGTGGGGACTATTCGCTCCGGTCCCGGCGATCACCGGTATTCGGCCATTGATTTGGTCGACAACATGTTTGATCACCATGCAATGCTCGGACACACTCAGGGTGGCCGATTCGCCGGTAGTGCCAACCGCGACAATCGCATTCGTTCCTTCCTGCAGATGGAAGTCCACCAATTTACGAAGCGCTGGCCAGTCAATATCACCAGTGCTTGTCATCGGGGTTATCAGGGCAACCATACTGCCAGTTATCATCTATGTTCTCCGCAGGGAAGGCAAAAGCGTAATGGTACTGAGGGTGCTGTTTAAGCTCAAGCGGGAAAACGTAAATTGATGATATATCCAGCGATATTGGCGAGATAAACCGTCGAAATATGGTATTTGTCGGGAAAGTTGAATTACACTGCGCAGGCTTTGTCCAAACCCTCATCATTCACCTTAACAATGTTGGAAGCTACTGATGCGTACCTGGTTATTTATAGTACTTTTGAGTGTCTGCAATACGTCATTATTGGCTCAGGTTTTGAATCCTGAGGCATGGCGTAGCGAGCCCTTAACTTACAACGACCAAGTCTATATGCAGCGTCAGCATGACAGTATTGATGCACTGGCGCGTCGCCATTTTGGTCGCCAGCTAAATGGCAAAAAAGACAATGATTTTGCGGTAATGCAACGTTTGCTCGATGAGAACATTGTCGGTGCCGAGCAGGTAACCGAGTTACAGGCTATGGGCATTATTTTGGGCCAGCTGTTAAAAGCGGAGAAAGGTTTGATATGGGTGATCTATACCGATAAATATGGTCGTTCCAGAGCCTTGCAAGTACCGGGTATTGATAAGGAGTTTATTTTTCCTGCCACCCAGATTTCGCGTAAAGCCGAGGTGGGTATTCGGGTGGATGTGCGTCAGGTTTACGCTACCTTGCTACAGGCAGTCACAGATATCCGCAACAAACCTCCGTTTTAGCCGGTTATTGTTACCTATAGATAGAACCCATAATAATACAGCGGAAAGGCTGAGGTACCAGTAGCAATCATACTCAGCATGCCCAGTGTTCCCCAGCGTTTATGGGTTTTACTGAAGTGGTTGGGGGCGGGCGGCTTATCAAATTTTTTCAATGACAGTATGATTAATACAATCCAGATAAGGGTGGTCAAAATCGCTACCAGGGTATGGCCATAAATTAAGCTGTTGAGTAAGGTGGTGCCGTTATAGCTGCTGGCTTTGGTCAGCTCGAAAATGCCTCCAGACAGTTTTAAATCTGCCTCAAATAACACCACGGCGACCGCCAAAATAGAGGCCAGCGACAGCTGCACTTTTTTATGCGTGACGTAGTCCTGATTGCGGACTTTATGCCAGGAAAATAATAGTGCGGGCAAAATAATAAAAAAGGCGAGGATAACCAGATCCATTAATATATCGCCCCGTGTGCCTAAAAAACCTTGCGGTAACATAGTTCGCTCCTGTGATTTTTAATGGCTAAATTGTGACTGAGGTGTAGTTCAGTTGTAGTCTGATATTGGTTCGATTATGCCGAAAGTTTTAACTTATCGAATACCGCTTCCAGTGCGCGTTCCATAAAAGATTTTTTCAGAGGCTTGGCGATCCGAATATTCCCTGCAGCCATCCCCTTGGCGAGATTGTATTGGTTTTCTACCGCCTGTTTAACGCCAGTTTGATCCACAAACATATAGTGACTGGTGACCTTGCTATACCAGGCCAGTTTCAAAGATTGCACGACTTTCTCCCGATCAAATTCAAACCAGGTGCCAAAGGCGATTTCTTTAAGACGTTCAACGATACTTTGTTCTTCTTCGCTGAGGGGAGGCATGGGTGGAGCTAATGGTTTTTTGGGTTTCGCAATTATCTTTGCTGTAGCTTTGGTAGTGGTTTTTTCAGCTGGTGGTTGCGGTGCGGTTGCCGCGACTTTGTCGCTGCCACTTTGTTCGGCTTTTTGATTGTGGTCGGCAACCTCTTGCATTACTGAACTGTGGTAGGCAAGTTCCTGTGCTTCTTTGAGTGCTAGTAGCAAACCTTTGGAGGCTTCCGGATCGTAGCCAATGGTTTGTAAGCCTTCGGATACAGACTGTTCCAGGTCGGTTTGGTGGCGCTGGAAGTCAGCCTTATTATTGGCTACTGCAGCTGGACGCACGCTCCATACCACACCATCCACTACTTTTAATGCAGACTGCCAGGTCAAGCTTTGATCGCCGTGTCGTAATAAATTAAAGGCCAGAAAATCTGCCCAGGGTTTATGCAGCAATGTGGCAATTTTTTCAGGGATGTCAGCTTGCTGTAGTCGGGAGGTGATTTCATCCACTGCACGCTGTTTGGATAACTCCAGTTTTTCCAAACCTTGTTGCGATTCAGTGTTGCGCTTTTCGACCATGCGCGAGCGTTTTTCAAGATTATCTTTAAAGCGTAGAAAGTCTTCCAGTAATTGGTCAAAAATACCGGCGTCATCTATAAAGCCTTTTAAGACTGTTTCAACAATGCTTTTAATTTTTGGTAAAACTGTACGGTCGTTATCTTCTTTAACCCATTTGCCACCAATATCGGCCATGGTGTTCAGTAACACTCTGGCGCTGTGTTGATAGTTATCAAGAAAGGTTTTATCCATTAATGCCAGCTTGAGATAGGGGGTATGCAAATGACTCAGTAGTGATTTCACCGCATCATGTAAATTAGCGTCATCCAGCATATAGCGAAAAATCATTCCCACTAAATCGACCGTGTCGGCATCACCTTGGGACATTTTATGGCGGGCGGTGGGGTCGCTTTGCTGGGATAGCCGATGAAAAAGTTGTTCTTCAACTTTCTCTGCAGCGAGCGAACGATTTTGTGATGCGGCAGATAAAAATGCTTTGGATTGCTGAATGGCACTTAACGCCAGGGCATAGTCGACCGCAGAAAAAGTTTCTTTGCCGCCTTCACTACCATCGTTGGGGATGCCTGCGAAACTGACTCCTCCTGCTGTTTCGGTGCGCGGGCCGAGGTTCGATTGCAGCTGCCGAATAGCACTGTAAAGTTGTTGTTGATGGGCAATATTTTGTGCGGGTTCCACTACCGATTCCTGTTCGGTACTGTCGCTTGCCGGTGTTGTTGATTGAGTAGATTGTTGCGAGCTTTGGGCGGCTGCTGAAAAACGTAAATTAGCCAATATCCCTTTTTCAACTAACAGCGAATTTAAGCCGTCTAATTCTTTTGCAAAACTCAGTACAAACACTTTGCCTAGCTGTTTATAGATCATGATTTTGGTTTTGCTGTCGAAAGATAATTGCGTGACAGCTTGTTGAGCAGCGGCGCAGACTTTAGCGGGACCAAAAGGATTGGTTTCATCACTAACGTTTTTGCCGCCGCGTAAAACCGCCAGGCGTCGATTGAGCTTCCAAAGGGTTTCTGAGTTGCGGCTATTGGATTTGGAAACAATAACCGATATGGCCAGTTCGTCTTCCAAATCATCACGTTGAACTAGCGTTAGGCTGTTGGCATCAATCGCTTCGTCGATGGAGATTTCTTGATCGAGGCCATCAACAAAGGCCTGATAGCTTTTTTTCAGTGCTTGCTGGAAGGTGGTTTGCATCACACCGCTATTGGCTTTTAGCTGCTGCATGGCTTCAAAGTAACGGCGCTGGTCGTCGTTGCTGGTGCTTTGCTCGGCCTGCTCGAACAACATATCGGAAATGGTTTTTTCTGCTGCCATAAATAAATCGCCATAGAATTTATGGGCGTGATCGCGGCAGTGATTCAGTAGTTCCATTAAAGCGTGGTCCATTACTTATAATGAGCAATGCATCATATTTATTGATGCAATTGATGTAATAGTAATAATGTAGCCTAATTTCCTAATAGTAGGAGGTTAAACCTGTGTTAAATAAAGGTTTTTTGTGGATTGTCGCTATTTTTTAAAGATCATATCACTGCACTTATAAAACCAGCCATAGCAGTGCCGGCATGCTTACAAAACTTATCAGAGTCGACATCACCACTAAACCGGCTACTGCCTCTGGTGACCGTCCATAGCGGTGGGCCAGTAGATAATTAAACACCGCCGCTGGCATGCTGGACTGGATGATAAGGACACCCCGAGCGGCACCCTCCAGATCCAATATTTCGGCCACCAGAAACCCCACGGAGAGGCCAATGGCAAGCCGGCACAAAGCCAGCCCGGTGCTCAAGGCAAAGTCTTTTACTTTAAGTTGCGCCAGCGACACGCCCAGGGTGATTAACATAATAGGGATGCTAAAGGAGCCCAGCAGATTAAGGCTTTGCTCTAACCATAACGGTAATTGGGTGTCGGTAAAGATCAGCGTTGCGCCGATCAAGCCCGAATAAACTATCGGCGAGCGCCAGGTGTTGCGCCAGGCACTTTGACCACTGACCAGAGCGATACCTAGACTAAATTGAGTGAGACTAACCACCAGATAAATACCTAACGCGATGGCTAAGCCTTCCTCACCAAAGGCAAACAAACATACCGGCAACCCCATATTCACAGTGTTAGGGAATAGCAATGGCCCTAAATAGACCGGTAGTGACAATTTAAACCAGCGGCAGATCACCGTGGCTAGCAATCCGGTAAACAGCAGTACCAGGGTGGCAGCTAGTAAAGTATCGATTAAGGCTTGAGCGGGCATGGCCACTTTACTGAGAGTGCCCACCACCAAACACGGTGCGCCCAACATTCATCACGATGCGCGAAACAAACTGGCTTTCAAAGGGTGTGCCGCTGCGAGCCCAGCCGTAACCCACTGCTGCACAAATGAGAATAGGGGCGATAATGGTAAATACTTCGAGGTACATAGGGTGAGTTACTGCGGCCAGAGTAAAAAGAAAAACGTATTTTACCCAGCTGCCAGTGAATAGCTGAAGGAATTTCCCGATCCACTATCGCTTGGGATAAATTAGCTGTTTTATAGTTTTAGTATTCAATCGCAGTACGAATTGTGTAGAGCTAAGACAGAGGCTGGAACGCTAAAACTGCTAATTTATCCCGGACAGTATTGCGACTCCGATCTGGAATCTAGTGCTACGAAGTCTTGAGTCGTGCGTTTTCATGGATTAGGTCAAGGCCTGATTTCTTCAAACGCTCGGGCTATACTACGGGTCAAAGTTTGAGGTGTGCTTATGTCAAAAATTTTTCCGGCAGCAACTGCTGTGTTGGTTCGCGATAGCAGTGATGGTTTGGAAGTGTTGTTGTTGCGCAAATCGAAAAAGCTCAGCTTTGCTGAAGGCTCCTGGGTATTTCCCGGTGGCCGTATTGATAAGGCGGATTATCTGCATGACCTCGAAGATATCGAAGCCGCCGCCAGACGCGGTGCAGTGCGTGAAACCATGGAAGAGTCGCAGCTGAGCGTGGATGCGCAGGCATTGTTATATTTCTCCCATTGGACGACACCACCAGAACACACCAAACGCTTTGCCACCTGGTTTTTTATTGGCGAAGTTGAGGGTGATAGCCATGCAGTTGAGGTGGATGGTGGCGAAATTGTCGAGCATCGCTGGTGCCAGCCAGCCGCAGCCTTAGCTGATCAACAGGCCAAAAAAATCACCATGATGCCGCCCACTTTCGTGACATTAACGGAGTTGGAGCGCTGTAATACTGTCGCTGAAGCCTTGTCGATGTACCGCAATCGCCCTGTGCCGGAATTTATGCCCAAGGTCACCATGACCGATAATGGTATCGCTATGTTGTATCCTGGTGATGCTGGTTACGATCAAGCTGATCAGGATATTCCCGGTCCACGTCATCGTATGTGGATGCTGGATGAAGCCTGGCGTTATGAAAAAACGCACAGTGATGAATAAAAAGCCGCGTTATTTTTGCCAGTTATATTCACTATGTTGGCGCGGCGGCGGCCTACAGTTTTGCTGCGATTTAAAAACTGCTACTGTTGCGCCCTGATATTAATCCCACAGTCAACTGACCGTTTTGCAGGAGCCAGTTATGAGCAGTAGTTTTCATCCTACCCCACGAACCCTGATGGGACCGGGTCCCTCCGATGTAAGTCCTAGAGTATTGGAAGCGTTGGGGCGGCCAACTATCGGTCACCTCGATCCTGAATTTATTGGTTTGATGGATGAAATAAAAAGCTTGCTGCAGTACGCCTTGCAAACAAAAAATGCATTAACCCTGCCTGTTTCGGCACCGGGTTCTGCTGGCATGGAGGCTTGTTTCGTTAATTTACTCGAGCCGGGTGATAGCGTTATTGTCTGTCAAAACGGCGTCTTTGGCGGTCGCATGAAAGAAAATGTTGAGCGCTGTGGTGCTACCGCGATTATGGTGGAGGATGATTGGGGTAAGCCTGTATCCATCGACAAAGTCACCGCCGCGTTTACTGCTCACCCTGAGGTAAAAGTGTTGGCGTTTGTACATGCAGAGACTTCAACCGGCGTTGCCAGCGATGCCAAAGCCCTGTGTGAACTGGCCGCTGCCAATGGCGCGTTAAGTCTTGTTGATGCAGTCACTTCAGTCGGTGGTATTAATGTGGATCTCGATGGCTGGGGTGCAGATGCTGTTTATTCCGGTACCCAAAAATGTTTGTCCTGTGTGCCCGGTATTTCCCCTGTCAGCTTTAGCGATCGCGCCGTGGAGGTGATAAACAATCGCCAACATAAAGTGCAAAGCTGGTTTCTCGATATGCAATTAGTGATGGGTTACTGGGGGGCGAATACCAAGCGAGCTTATCATCACACAGCCCCGGTGAATGCGATGTATGCGCTACACGAATCCTTGGTGATGTTGAAAAATGAAGGCCTGGAAAATGCCTGGGCGCGTCATCGGCAACACCACCAAGCGTTAGTGGCGGGTTTGGAAGCTATGGGATTGACCATGCTAGTGGAGAAGCCCTATCGCTTACCGCAACTGAACTTGGTGGGTCTACCCGAGGGTGCTGATGACGGTGCTGTGCGCAGTGCCTTATTGGCCCAGTACAATTTGGAAATTGGCGCAGGTCTTGGGGCGTTGGCCGGTAAAGCCTGGCGCATCGGTTTGATGGGCTACGCCGCTAACCAAAATAACGTGTTACTGTGCTTGTCAGCGCTGGATAATGTGCTGTCGGCACAGGGTGCCACTATCAATCGTGGCGTTGCTGTAGACGCGGCGCTTGCCAGTTACGCCTGATTCGCCATGCCCACGGCACCCTTTGCGTCGCTGTGGGCTTAATGTCAGCACTAAAGGGCAAAGCGCAACACCAGATAGGGACCTAGATTGAACACCAGTATCAACAGCTTCAAGAGTCCCATCCCCGCATAATGGGTGACATTAAATTGTTGTTCGGTAATCTTGAAGATGCCGCTATGCAGGGCGAAGATCCAGTGCCGGCAGCTACAAAATAACAACACCCAGACTAATAAAACACCGTAGTTAATAACCGCGCACCAAGCCAGGCCGCTGCGTAAGATTTCCCATTCCATCTACACCTTCCCCTCTTTGATTCATACTGCTGAGTGTAGCAGTGTGCTATTTACAGCTATTGCGCAGGATCAAATGAAAGTGGTGCAGAGCGTACGGCGGGATTATTACTAAAAATTAAATGGCTTGCCTGGCTTCAGGATAGTGATGAATTTTTAATTTAAATTCATATATTTCAAAAGCTTAGTAAAATATTTGCGATTAAAATAAATGCCGCCAGCGCCAGCCTTTGGTAATAAGAAAGAATTTAGCCTTTCAGCTCTTGCATCCTTTTTGAGCTTTTGTATGATTGAAACTAATAACCATTAGTTAAAGTGAGCATGGGTTACTGAATTACCCCCTGTGTTCGCTGCAGATCAATGAATAACACCGAGTTGTGAGGATAGTACGATGAGTGATAATCCCAATGTAGCTGCTGAGGGCCGTTGCCCTTTTGCCAATTTTTCGAATCTGATCGATCCGGAGACCTATGCCGAAGGCATGCCCTACGATGAGCTCAAGCGTATTCGTGATTCGGGCCCCATCCACTGGATGGATGATCCCACCCGTGGCCGCCCTTATTGGTTGGTAACAGGGCGTGATGAGATCGATCAGATCTCCAAAAACCCAGCCGTTTTTTCCAGCGAAAAAGCCACCGCGTTAGCCGACGAATGGTCACCGGAAGAAATTGAAACAATTCATAAGCACATGACCATTAATATGGATCCGCCGCGCCATTTAACCTCGCGTAAAATTGTACGCTCAGTATTTACCCCCAAGAAAGTGGATTCCTATGAAGCCCGTTTTCGTGAGCATGCCAGAAATATTATTGATCAAGTAGCTGCCAGAGGTGAGTGTGAATTTGTTGAGGAAGTGGCTGCTGAGTTGCCATTGTTAGCAATTTTGGAATTATGTGGTATCCCGCCTGAAGATCGTAAAGATTTTTTCGAGTGGACCAATACTATGATGTTTAATGAAGATCCAACCATGTCGGTCTCTAAAGAAGAGACTGAAATGGCGTCAATCAACGTTATCACCTACGCCATGAAACTGGCCGCAGAGCACAAGGAAAACCCCAAGGACAATATGATTGGGGCGCTATTGGCCGGCACCAACGGCGAAGATGGTTTTAATGAAGATGAATTTGTTTGGTTTTTCCTGATGTTGATTGCTGCGGGCAATGAATCGACCCGGACTATTACCAGCCACGGCATGCGGTTGTTGATGGAAAACCCCGAGCAAATTGAGTATTTAGTCGAAAACCCCGATAAAATTCCCAACGCCTGTGAAGAAATGCTGCGCTATAACACAGCCTTTATTTTAATGCGCCGTGAAGCTTTGGAAGATGCGGTGGTGGGTGGCCAGCAAATCAAAAAAGGCGACAAAATCATTCTGCATTACCACACGGTCAATCATGATGAAAAAATCTTTGGTGACGATGCAATGACTTTTGATGTGCGTCGCGCGGAACGGATGCCTGACTTATATAAAGAGCACCGCTCGTTCGGCATCGGTCAGCATTTCTGTTTAGGTTCGCATTTGGCGCGGTTGGAAGTGCGGATCATGTTTGAAGAAATTATCCCGCGTCTACGTCACCCCAAGTTTGCGGGTGAGGTTGAATATACGCGTTCTAGTCTGGTCAATGGTATTAAGAAAATGCCGATTACCTTTGATCCGGAAGTTAAGAGTGCAGGCAAAGTTAAAGAGGAAGCTGCGGTCGCTTAATTTGGATTGTGTTCAAAAAAAAGCCTGTCACTGTTCAAGTGACAGGCTTTTTTTAGAGTAATTGATGAACAATAGCGATAGTACCGACGACAAAGCAATAATAAGAAAAATATTTTAGCTGTGCATTGCGTACCAGTTTAATCATCCATTGGCAGGCAAATAAGCCGGTGACAAAGGCGGCAACAAAACCCGCTGCCATCACACTGATATGGTCGTTACTGACGTTTAATGCGCCATCCATAATATCCTTGGCGATCTTGCCAAATATCAGCGGCACTACCATCAAAAAGGAAAAGCTGGCAGCTTTGCTACGGTCCACACCGAGTAATACCGAGGTGGAAATGGTCGCGCCCGAGCGGGAAATACCCGGTAATATGGCAATAGCCTGGGCAATACCGATAATCATCGCGTGTTTAAAGCTGACATCTTTTTCAGTATTTTTTGCGTTATCAGCGACTAATAATAATAATCCGGTTACCCACAGCATTAAGCCAACCAGTAATATTTGTTTATCAAATAAGGTTTCCAGCTCCTTGGAAAAGATCACGCCAATAGCGGCGGCGGGAATCATGCTGGCGATGATTTTTATTGAGAACTGTAATTCATCGTTATTCTTAAATTGAAACAAACCCAACACAATCCGCGAGACTTCCTTGCGGAAAATAACAATAGTGGCCAAAGCCGTAGCGAAATGCAGGACCACTGTTAACAGCATACTTTCCTGTGGAATACTGGTGTCACCTAACAGCGCTTTGGCTAATTCCAGATGACCACTGCTGCTAACGGGTAAAAATTCGGTTAAACCCTGGATAATGCCTAGGATAATGGCTTCAAAAAAAGACAAGTGTTGGCTCCTGTGGTTGAATGGCTAGATGCTAGATGCTAGATGCTAGATGCTAGATGCTAGATGCTAGCGGTATAGCTATTGTTATTAGGGGCAGAATAATAGTATGGATACTAAAGCCTTGTCATTAGTGGATGCTGTGAATAATGAAGTTTAGGGTGTAGCTGTCGATAAATACCACGCTATTGGCAAGTGCAGTGAATGATAATAAGTTTTCGATCTTGAAAGGGTAGTGGTTATGGCTATTAATCGGCGGCATCATCGGCTAGGTATCGCGTTCATTTTATCGGGTGCGATACTGTGCTCTGAGTCAGTACTGGCGCAATCGGCAGTGGATACGTCAGCGTTTGACAATGTAGTCGAGACCGTTGTGGCTGCAGCCAATAGTGGCGCCGCAGCACCGGTGGTTTCTCATAAGCAGTCCTTGAGTTTGGAACAGGCGTATCACACTCAAACACTGGCCGTTAAGCAGCGATTGGCAGGCGCGGTCCCGCAGGGATTTAAAGCCGGGCTCACATCAGTACCGTCGCGAAAAAAATTTAATGTAGATCAACCAGTGGCGGGGGTGTTGCTAAGTGGTGGCAGCGAAGTTAAGGCAGCTGCCGGCAACGTGGATGGCAGTGGCTATAACAATATGATGCTGGAAATTGAAATCGGCTTTAGCGTCAATAGTGTGATTGATCAGCCGCTAAATGATATCGCCAGCTTGAAGAAAAAAATTGCCAAGGTATATCCGGTGATTGAATTACCGGATCTGTATTTTGATTTACCCAAGCAATTAACCGGTGTGGATATCATCATTAATAATGTGGTGGCGAAACAGTTTTTGTATGGCGCAGGTCATGATCCGTTCCAGTTTGATCTCAATCAGCTCAGTGCCGAATTGCAACATGATGGCGTGACTATTCTGACCGGGCGCGGTGTTGATGCGATGGGTGATCAGTGGCAGGCGCTGCTGTGGTTGGTTAATCGCACCGTTAACAATGGCTGGCAAATACAGCCGGGGCAATTATTAATAACCGGAGCGCTGGGTAAAATGATCCCGGCAAAACCCGGTGTTTATCAGGCGGACTATGACGAGCTAGGTAAGTTGGCATTCACCATTGATTAATTGCTCGTATCATTAACCGTCGGTTAAATCGCTTGTTCAACGTTGTAACTATCATTGCGAACGGCTAAACCTTGTTGTCGCAACGTAGCCAACAATTGTTCGCTATCCGCTCTATTCAAAAACTCGCCCAGCGAAATTTGCAGTGATTCCCCGACGGCGTTGGTGTGAGTAATCTCTAAATGAATCGACTCCCAGCTGTGCGCAGGTCTTTGCACCAGCAAGCGGCACTGCGCTTTATCCAGCCGCCAGAATTGCTGTGGCTTGTTAAAGCCTTTTTCAATAATCAAATGCTCGCCGCAAAAACGAATAATATGGCGCTGGCGCGCTTGCCGGCAAACAATATACAAGGCACTGCCCAGCGCGGTAATTTCCAGACCAGTCACCGGTAAAATTAACCAGGCACCAATCAAACTAAAAACCGTGGCCACCACACCGGATAACAGCCCAACCACAATTAAAATTTGCTTATTGCGCTGCCAGCTGGCCGATTGATTAGGTTGGGCAATAATATAACTGGCGGTCTCATCAAGAGCCGCAGTGGCGGGATAATCGCTAATGGCGGAAACAGTAATCACTGGTCTCTCCCGAGGGCAACTCTAAATAATGGCAAACGTTCTCTGCGCAACCAGCATGCCTGCGTAGCGCTGCCTTAATCCTGAATTTATCTGGAGGCCAGAGAGCATTTGCCATTATTCAGAGGTGCCCTTACTGTTATTATGCACCGATTGTACACCTGTCGATTAAAAAATCACCTACCTCTACGAAAGGGGTTAGTAGTGATTAAAGTGCTTGGGAGCGAATATGTTCAAATACCTGATTAGTGCAGCAAAGCTGGCGGATTGTTATCAGCAGCCCAACGTCGTTGTCATTGATTGCCGTTTTTCACTGGCCGATACCGAAGAGGGCGAGCGTAATTACCAACAGGCCCATATCAGCGGTGCCCATTACCTGCATCTGGATAAACATCTCTCCGGCATTAAGTCAGTACACGGTGGTCGTCACCCCTTACCCGATAGTGAAACCTTGGCAGCAATATTGCGGGACTTAGGTGTCAATCAACAAACACTGATAGTGGCCTATGATGACCATCGTTTTGCCTTTGCCTCTCGTCTGTGGTGGTTGCTGCGCTACCTTGGTCACGACAACGTTAAAGTGTTAGATGGTGGCTTCAGCGCTTGGCGCCAGTTAGATTTGCCAGTGGATAATGAGAGTCCTATAGCCGCGCAGTCGGGAAATTTTTCAGCCACACTCAATGCCGCGATGGTGGTCGATATCAATGAAGTGAAAACCATCCCTCATAGCCAATCTTCAGTATTAATAGATTCACGCGAAAAGGCGCGTTTTTTAGGTCAGCAGGAACCAATCGATCCCATTGCCGGGCATATCAATGGTGCAGTTAATTTTCCCTGGCAGGAAGTCACCGATGCGCAGGGTTTGATGCAGGCTGATCCGCAGCAGCGGTGGGGGGATGTTTTAGCGCAGGAGGATGTTGTGGTGTATTGCGGTTCCGGGGTGACGGCTTGTGTGAATTTGTTGGCGTTGGCTGAGTCGGGCGGGAGGATGCCAAGTTGTATGTTGGGGGTGGAGTGATTGGTGTTCGTATTTGTTGTTGGAGAATGGCTCTGGGTAGGTTTTTTTTACACTATTGTCATTCCTGACTTGATCAGGAATCCAGAGCTACAGAGTGCATGTTTCTATTCTTATATCGTAGTTTAATTATTAAGTTTCAATTGCTTAGATAGTTTGCCGGGGTTGCCCGGCGGCAAGTCACTTCTTTTATCTAAAAGAAGTAACCAAGAAAAGTGATTCCCCGGTCAGTCGCCCCTGCGGGTACACTGCGCTACTCAGAAAATAACGGGACGCAGTTAATAATAAAACTCTAAGGCGTTTTATTACCCTACGGGCTTCGCCGTTCCGGCTCGTAGCAAAAAGCTTAGCTTTTTGTCGAACTCACTCACAAATTGCACTGCAATTTGGACAACCTTTAGGTTGCCAGTAGGGTGAAAATATTTCCTAGTGTATTTGAGTCACAAATTGCACTGCAATTTGGACGACCTTCAGGTCGCCTGCAAGGTGAAAATATTTCCTAGTGTATTTGAGTCACAAATTGCACTGCAATTTGGACGACCGCTAGGTCGCCCGTAGGGCGAAAATACGCCTTAGCGTATTTGAGTCAAACATTCGTTTGCTCTAAGGGCCGCAAATTTCCTCCGTTGCTCGCCTCCTTTTAGGGGAAGTAAGTCAAGGGCATGAATCGCTTTGCGATTCATTAAGGGATATTTAAACCTTAATTGTTAATTGGCCATCAGATCACATTGTCTCTTGAACTAAGCCTGATTGTGAGTATTATCCGTTTAATAACAAAAACAATACGTTAGGGAAGAATGACAATAGAACGTTAGGCTACTTATACTGACCATTCTGTAATTTATCCCTTTTGACAACATATACCGACTGGTCGGGTTGAAGTAACTTATACCGACAGGTCTATATAATAAGCGTTACATATTTAAAATATGAAAACTAAATATTTACTGTCCATCTTCATCCTAACCCTCCTGACAGGGTGTGTTCTTCATGACACAGAATACCGAGAGACCATCGTCGGCCACTGGAATGGATCTACAGAAAACCAATTTGGACGCTCGGCATATTGTCTTGTTTTCGAAAAGAACGGTGACCATACAATATATAAAATGGATTACTCATCGGATGGCTATAAGGAAGGATTTACAGATAGAGGAAAATGGGAGGTTAAATTTGGGAAGTACATTAATAAAATTACCTCTGTAGAGAGAAATGGCCACACCGAAGACTCGCAATGGCCACATGAGAATAAATTCAAAATCATAGAGTTAACAAGCTCCACCCTAGCTTTCCAAACGGAGCTAAAGGACAATAAAATCTACACAAGCTCAAGGATTGAAGATTGTGCCAAGATCAAAATGTAACAATACGTTCAATGTTCGCCAGCAAGCTGGCTGGACAGCTAAAAGCGCTGCTTCGCAGCAACGCTGCCCATTAACTCAGCGTTAGGCATCTCAAGCTATGAGTAATCCTTGTATTTTTTGCAATTTAAATGGAAAGAAAAGCAAAGAACACTTATGGCCAGAGTGGATGCACCCGTTTTTGCCTTTAGAGGGCGACGGAGAAAATATTCGTGAAACGAATACTTTTAAATGGAAAGAGCAAGTTGATGCCAAAGAACTAAAAAGACAAGGTCATCTTACAACTACAAAATTTCGTGTCGTGTGCAGAGCGTGTAATAGCGGCTGGATGAGCAGACTTGAAAGTGAAGTTAAGCCAATGCTTTCGAAGATACTTCAAAACGAACCGGTAATCCTTGAAAAATCAGATCAAGATATTCTATCACGCTGGATTGCAATGAAAGTCATTGTTGGCGAGTATGCTGATAAAGACATATCGGTAACTCCAAAAAATGACAGAAATACGCTGCGCACTGAAAATAAGGTGCCAGATTATTATGCGGTGTATATAGGCAAGCATGATCACTCATCAGATTCTGCATGGCTTAGGATATCTCAAATACTGGCCACTTCACCAGATGGACCTAATCCTCCACTGGGAAATTTAAATAGAAACTCACAATCAGTTGGCTTTATTTGTGGCCCCCTATATGTTTTTGTCTTTGCAACTAGAGAAAAAGGCATTAAATCAACGGAATTCTTTAACCTGCCAAAGATGAGTAGAATTTTTCCTATAGAAACAGATAAAGTTGTATTTCCTTCACAGCATATACTTACATCAATAGATATGGGTAAAATATCGTGGGCTCTGGATGACATGAAAAAGATGAAAAATGTTCAGTATATTGAGGAAATACCGTGCTAAATAAAATGCCTAACAAATTAAGCAAGCGGGACTGCCTAACCGGCAGCCCCTTCTTAAGGCGTTAGGTATCTACGTGCCACAGAATAAGCAGGAACAGTTACTTTCCTTGATTTCAAAATACTCTATTGGTTCAGAGTTTGTATTTGAGCCCGATGAGTATAGGAAAGGAAATGCAACACGCGAACCTGCTGACCTTGTTTGGTATGTTAATGATTGTGTAGTGCTGATATATATGCGTTATTACCAAAGCGGTAAAGGAGTTAAGAGAAATCAGTTAAAGTCCGAAAAATGCTCGCATCACAACCTAAATCAAGCTCAAGGGTGGCTAAAAGAATGGAAAGGTGGCCGCACTTTAAAAGGAAAGAATGAGCATGATAGCTTTGCAGTACCCTACGAAAATTGTAAACATATACTGGTTTTATCGATAGTTGATGGAAAAAATTGCAGGGGTAAAAGTCATATTGAATTTGCAAACCAAAATGACATTACATGTGCTGGAACGTTACCACAGAAAGTGATTGAAGAACTTGTCAGGCATGGAGCGTCCTCTATTGATATTATTCATTATTTAACTCGAATGGTTTCAAATACCACTGATCATATTGAAGCAAAGGTTGGCATCGACTTTGTTCAAAACGATTTCAAGGCAATTATTGATAAGGTTGACCCCGATCATATGTGGATGAAGGGTAGTAAAGAATCATATGAATATCTTTCAGCTACCATGAAAGCTCTTCTGCATAACGACAATGGAGACACAGAAGGGTTGGCTGATCGATTAACAGACCTCCCAGCAATGGATTACTGGGTCCTAGTTACCTGCATGCTTAGTCAGAGACAAGCTTCCATAGATAATCAGAAGGTGCTGTGGTCACGAATTAATCTCCCAATCACTGGTGTACATATAGTATTAGCAAGCGGTAGCCTTTCAGGTAATGCTGAAAACATGAAAGAAATTCTCAAGCTGAATGATCCAATTGATAACAAAGTACCGTCATTTATGATTTGTTGGAATTTTATTGGTGCTGACCTTCAGAATACTATGATTGCAGTTAATGAATTCAATGAAACCCCTTATACGCAGCGGTTTCTTGACCAATACCTAACAAGTAAAGCAAACCGACGCATAAATGCGCGGCTTCTTTAGGCGTTACGTGTAATTAGTCCGATCACAGAAGGAACGCTCAGATGGCTGAAGCTGACAGTAAACGAAGGATTAAATACGCTTTGCAGCTAGTTGGTTGGAGCTATGAAAATGGCAACCAAGACGTGCTGAAACGAGATGCTGCCAGGGTTGCCCCATCGGAATATCGATCAGAGATGGACGGTTCTTTGTTTTGTCCTGTTTGTTTCACAAATCTAAATAGAGTGCCAAAGCAAAAGGAACATTTTTCTAATGGTCGGGAGGCATATTTTTGCCACTTAGCAGCTTACAAAGAAATCAAGTGCGATCTTCGTTCTAGCAAGCCTGAAGGAAAGAGGTATGAAACATATGAAGAGGCACGTAAAGCTATAGATGATGAAAACCTAGTCATAGTAGATGGGTTTATTAAAGATAAGCCTGAGCTTCCCGATGACGCAGGGGGTGAATACGATGAAACTCCCGTCGAAGATATCGATGGCCCTATCTCAGATGTACCTATAGGACGGCATAGAGGTGAGTCCTTCAAGCTTCCAAGTAAGATTACCACTGTGGCTGGTATTTGTAGGAATTTTGACGAGAATCTCTACAAATATTATTACTTTCCAAATAAAAAATACTCAATACGACTAGTCGATCTGCTTCACCCTGTAGAAAAAATCCAAGAGGAAGATGATGAGCCAAAGCTTTACTTCGGAACTATCGAAAGTACCATCCATTTAGGTGAGCACAAAAGACCAGATAATATACGCATGACCTATTTAAAAAATAATCAAATAGGTGTTCAGGATTTTTGCATCAAGTTACAAGATAGACATCAAAGAAGTCATGGCATTACCGATGCATCAATTGGCAGAACTGTTATTGTTTATGGCAAAGTAAGTGATAACGGTACAGGCCTGTGTTTTAAAAATTTGGGCTGGGGTGAATTTGCATTGCTCCCCAGAAAGTATGATGGGTTGCTAGCGTGAGCACACGTAACAAGGCGCTGCTAGGGTCAAACCTACGCTTCGCTTCGGTTTGTCCCAGAGCGCGGCGTTATAAACAATAATCAAGGATCGATATTCATGAGAAGTATAGCTCTAATATTTGTAGTTTTGTTTGTAAGCGCCTGCGACAACGGGAGTAGCAACAGTGGCGCGACAGTGCCCGAAGAGGCAAGAGGAACCTGGAGAAGAGGATGCCTTGATAGTGCAAACTCCGGATCAACTCAGTCTACTCTCGAAATTTCCGAAACCACCATAACATGGATCTCTAAAGGCTATAATGAAACCCGATGTGCCGGAGACCCATTTCTTGAAACAGAGGATTCATTAGATTACTCCCATATTGGAATGGTTGTAACGAGTGACGGAATAGAAGCCACTCATGCTCGGCTAATTAATAATGAATCAGAGAGTAATTCGGAAATCATGTACTACATTGATGGCTTAAACCTATATATTGCCAGCCATGCCGAAAATTCATGGGTTCTTGATTTTGAGCACCCGTTTGTTAAGCAGCAATAATTTATAACAATTTTAGCCATGCGATGCCGAAAAGCTCGGCGCACATGCTAAAGGCGTTATATGCAAATCATCAGAGGTAGAAATATATGTCAATGAGTCTATATATAATATTAGCTTTAGAGCAGATTCCCTCAGCTACAGATATTAATTCTGCGGCCGAAAAGCTTTCTGTTCCGCTAGAGATTAGCGTTACTGATAATCTATCTTCACAATCTGGTTTTCTGCCAATGAAAGTTTCTGGTTCTGAATCAGGTGTGGAAGTTTATGTCTATGATGCATCAAAATTAAAGGATGAAATCCCACCAAACAGTGAAGTAAATTTCAGTACATCAATAGCTTTTCAATTTAGGTGGGGTGGCGAAATGAAAGAAATGATTGCAGCATTTTATACCGCCAAAGTTTTAATGCTTACATATAATGGTGTAGCTTTTGATTCCGAAAGTGGTATTTACGTAAGCGCTGAACAAATATCTCAAGGGGCTGATGCCATGAGCCAAATGCAGGAATAAAAGCAGGAATAAAAGGGGGGAATAAAAGGGGTCGTATAGGAATAAAAGGGGTCGTATCGATTTAAAAGTGATCAGTTTTGAAAAATAAATAGGGTCGTATCGATTTAAGGAATAAAAGGGGTCGTATCGATTGAAAAATGATCAGTTTGGTTTGGGTGTTCCGAGGCTGGTTGGTGTAAATAATTAAACAATCCGGGAGTGCCGTGATGAATAAATTAGTCTTGATAATTATTGCAATAGTATTGCCGCCACTAGCTGTTTTTCTTAAAAATGGTGCAGGCAAAGATCTTCTTATCAATGTTGTCCTGTGTTTGTTTTTCTATGTTCCAGGCATCCTTCACGCACTGTGGTTGGTTACAAAATAAATTTTTAAGCTGTCTGGCATATACATAATATATTTGGAGTGAATATGAATAATAAAGTTATTGGCATAATACTCATTATTGTCGGTGTGGGTTTGGCCTTTTGGGGTTATGACGTCTACGACGCGGCGGGTTCTAAAGTTAGTAGAGCGTTGAGTGGTGACACGCCTATTGAGGCTTGGGTCGGTATGATTGGCGGGGCGATATGTCTTGTGATTGGAATTATCAAAGTGAAATAAAATGTTTGGGGTTGGTGGGAAGAGTAAAAGTTATTAATACTAAAACGGACACCTACTAACTCCCAAAACCCTCTCCCCAGTCACCGGATGAACAAACTCCAACCCCCGAGCATGCAACAACAATCTCTCCGCCATTGCTTTCGCCTTATCATGCGCATAAAAATTACACCCCAAAATCGGATGCCCAATTTCCGCCAAATGCACGCGCAGTTGATGCGAGCGGCCAGTGATCGGCGTTAACAATATCCGAGTGCAATGATTTTGTTGATCGTAATCCAAAACCTGATAATGCGTACTAGCCGCTTTACCGTGCTCATGATCCACTTTTTGTTTGGGCCGATTGGGCCAATCACAAATTAACGGTAAGTCGATATCCCCTTGCTCTTGCTCCAGCAAACCAAACACCACAGCTTCATACTGCTTGGTAGTCTGCCGTTCAGCAAACAAGCGATTAAGCGCGCGATGACACTCGGCATTCAGCGCCAATACCATCACCCCTGAGGTATCCATATCCAAGCGATGCACAATCCGCGCTTGCGGATAATCAATTTGTATTCGGCTAATTAAGCAATCTTTATTGGCCTCGTGCTTGCCCGGCACTGACAGCAAGCCCGAAGGTTTGTTGACCAACAGCAAGTCATCATCCTGCCACAACACTTCCACCGCTTGATGGCAAGGCGGCACAATAAAATCAGCGGAGGTTTGAGTATCAGGCACGGCGTGGGTCATTTTTATGGCTTTAGTCGGAGGCTAGTTTAACGCAAGTTTTACGTGAGGTCAGATCTAACTTTTATCCCCAGTGAATAACTTTTCCTGGTTACTTCTTTTAGACAAAAGAAGTGACTTGCCGCCGGGCAACCCCCGGCAAACTAACTAAGTAATCAAAACTTAAAATAAACTCGGGCATAAATAGAAAATACGCACTCCGTAGACTGGGTTCCCGATCGGAGTCGGGAATGACAAGTTGTAGTGAAAAAGAACAAATGATTTGCCGCATGGGAACCCACCTATGGTTGCCGCAACTCATATACCAACCGATCCCCAATCAACCCAAAGAAAAACCGCTGATCAGGCAACTGGTCATCCTTACTAAAATAATACCACCCCAAATGCTGCTCACATTCACTACAGCTAGCTAACTGCCACTGATAGCCACCAAACCAACTATGCTCAGCCGTTGCCTGACTGCTGATGCTACACCCTGGCGCATGTTGAAAACAGCGGATGCTGTAAGTGATACCGGCAGGGTTGGTAAAGCGGTATTGTTGATGCAGTCCGATAGTGGTTTGCTGGTTGCTGCGGGTGATGGGGTTGAGGCAAAAACGGCAAAGCCACAGATCGCCGTCGATATCATCCAGCAAATGTAGCATTTTCTCGACTGTATCTAATTGAATATCGCTCATCAGCGGTGCCTCTTTTGTTATTATAGCCAACTTTTCCCAAGCCGAATCCATAAGCTATGACCGCGACAATTGCCCCGACATTAACCGCCCTGCTGCAACAAGTGCTGCCTGCGGCCCGAGCAGAGTTGATGGCGTTACCGTTAACGGCGGGCATCGAGTTGTTTTAATCAATGAAGATTTTCCGCAGCAGCAATTGAGTCATGACGAGATGCTGGCGGTGATGAATTACCCGGCCTATTGGGCTTTTTGTTGGGCCAGTGGTTTAGTGTTGGCGCAATTTATTGTTGAGCATCCTGAGTGGGTCAAAGACAAACGGGTGTTGGATTTTGGTTGCGGTTCCGGCGTGGTGGCGATTGCGGCGGCCAAAGCAGGGGCGGCCAAGGTGATCGCCTGTGATATTGATGCTGATGCATTGATCGCGACGCAGGCGAATGCCAACCATAATCAAGTGGCCATAACGCTCTATAGCGATTTTTATGCTATCGATGAAGCGGTCGATATTATTATCGTTGCCGATGTTTTGTATGACAAAGAAAACCTGCCATGGCTGGCGCGATTTTTAGCGCGAGCAGGGCAGGTGCTGGTGGCGGATTCGCGGGTGAAAAATTTTGATTATCCACCGTATCAACTCATTGATCGCCGTGCGGGCACCACGGTACCCGACCTTGACGAATTTGATGAATTCCGCGATGTACGTATTTATTTTGGCGAAGCTACGGGGTGAGCGTGTTTTAATTTCCCCATGGCGGTGACGCCAATCATCACCACTACAAACCCTAGCAATTGCGTTATGGTTAATACTTCGTCCAATAGCATTACCGCTAAGGCCAGTGTCGCAATGGGCCCTAGTGAGCCAATGGTGCCGGCGGTGGTGGCACCGACTCGCTGGATGCCAGCTGACAACATAAAGGATGGTAGCACTGTACAAAAAATGGCGATGATCAACGTTAAAACATACACCTGTAGTGTTTGTGTTAATAGCGCGGCTGGCGTTTGCAGGCTAATAAAATGAACCGCAATGGCGGTACACGCAGCCAACATGGCGTAGGCGGTATAGAGCTGGCTGGGTAAGCTGCGCATCACAAAGTCGCTGCCGATAATATAAATGGCAAAACAGATAGCACTGATAAAAACCAATCCGCCGCCAAAGTAAAGAGCGGGGATGCTACCTATCGGGCTAGCCATCACGCTGGTTTGGTCGTGCAGTGTCAGATCATTAAAAAAGACAAACACCAAACCCGCATAAATCACGGCGATGCACACACCTTGTGCGAGCCGAATGCGCTCACCTAAGAAAACGACAGCCATAATAGCGACTACGGTTGGGTAAATATAAAGTACCAGGCGCTCCAGGCTGGCGCTGATGTATTGCAAACCATAAATATCAAAGGCGCTCGCTAAATAATAACCGCAGATACCCAAGGCAAAGGTGAGTGCCAGTGTTGGCGCAGGTATTGTTTGATGAAAGCGGCGGCTGGCGTACACAGCGATAAATAAATAAAACGGCAGTGAAAACAGCATCCGCAGTGCCATTACCATCTCCGGCTCGGCGCCCTGACGATAGGCCAGCTTAATAAAAATCGCTTTGCTGGAAAATAAGGCGGTGGCTATTAATACCATGCCAAAGCCCAGCAGCAATTGCCCGGGCGGTGGTGGCTTGTGGTGTGGGTGGTTCATTGGGTTTCCTCCATAGTGGTATTGGAGGGCTGCGATAAGGCGGTTTTCTGCTGGATTAAATGACTGAAACAAAAAGGCCGCGTTCTAATCGCGGCCCTGGGTTATTGTGTGTTGATAAAAGTATTAAGACAATAAGCGACCGCTGTAGCTGGCTAGCCACAGGATCCAGACCTTTACTGTTTGATTGCTGATACTGTTCATTGGGGTTTGTCTAATACTGTACTTATTAATTGTGGTTAAGCGTTTGTAGGATAGCCTGCTTTGGTTATCAAGGAAAGCAGCAATGGTTTCTAACCTAAAAAGATGAAGTATTGCCGAATCGTAATAGGCATATTCTCTTGTCTGATTTAAAGTTTTAAAACACTCCCAGCAAAGCACTCAGGATTTATTATGGCTAACAAAACTCTGGCGACCCAGCCCGAAAAATGTCGACCATTGTCGAATGGCATATGGAAACCGATGTAGCGGTGACCGGCTTTGGTGGCGCCGGGGCAAGTGCTGCTATAGAGGCGCACGATACCGGTGCTGAGGTGATTATTTTTGAGTTGGCCTCAGCTGCAGGTGGCTCTACTGCTTTATCGGGGGCGGATATTTATCTGGGCGGTGGCACACCAGTGCAGCAAGCGTGTGGCTATGAAGACAGCAAGGAGGATATGTTTAATTACATGATGGCCAGTAACGGCGCGCAAGCGGATGAAGCCAAAATCCGCAACTACGTTGAACATAGTCTGGAACATTACCAATGGCTGGTAGGTTGCGGTGTGCCATTCAAAATGTCCGAGCATAAAGAGCGGGCGGTGATGCCATTAAATGATGATTGCCTGTTGTACAGCGGCAATGAAAAAGCCTACCCGTTTAATCAATTGGCCAAGCCGGTGCCCGAGGCCATAACCCGGAAGTGATGGGCGATAAAGGCGGCGCACTGGTGATGAGCGTGATGTCTAACAACGTTACCGAGCGCGGTATACGGGTTGAGTATGAAGCCCGGGTGCTGACCTTGATCATAGATGATGAAGGTGCAGTGCAGGGTTTGGTGGTACGCATCAATCAGCAGGAGTTAAATGTTCGCGCCCGCAAAGGGGTGATTCTTTGCGCCGGTGGTTTTGTGATGAATGACGCCATGCTGAAACAGTATGCGCCGGATTTATTGCGCTGCAATTATCAAACGGGTAACCCGGGTGATATGGGTACCGGCATTTTAATGGGTATGGGGGTCGGTGGTGCAGCGATAAATATGCATGAGGGTTTTGTCAGCATTGCTTACTATCAACCGGCGTCGTTAACCAATGGTATTTTTATCAATCAAATGGGGCAGCGCTTTATTAACGAAGATTGTTACCACGGTCGGGTGGGTAGCTTTGCGTTAAAGCAACCGGGGGACCGCATTTTTCTGGTTTTTAATGTGGAAGACTATGGTAACTACGAACAGATAAATTATATTTTTGCGCCGGTGGCTGGCACTGGTGATTCGGTCGAAGAGTTAGAGCAGGAACTGGAATTAACGGCGGGTTCATTAGCGGGTACGCTGGCCATGTATAACCAGCATGCAGCCAAGGGTGAAGACCCTTTGTTTCATAAATCTGCCGAGTGGTTAAAGCCAATAGAGCCGCCATTGGTGGCGTTGGATTGTACGCCTGGCCGTGGTGCGTTTTATTCCTTCTTTACCTTGGGAGGTTTGGATACCCAGCCAAGCGGTGAAGTGCTCTCCGCCGAAGGGCAGGTGATCAAAGGTTTGTATGCGGCAGGCCGCACTGCTTGTGGCATCGTGCGTCGTGGCGATGGTTACAGCAGTGGTATGTCGGTGGGGGATGCCACGTTCTCAGGCCGGTTGGCCGGTAAGGCAGCAGCGAGCCGTTAGTTTGGGTAAGTAAAGGTTTGCAAAAAACCATTAAGGTTGGCTTGGTGGTAACTAAATACTGTTATGATCTTGAGCTCGTTTCAATCTTGGTCAGTGGAGTTGCTTATGAATCGTATTGCCCTACTATGTTTTACTTTATTGCTGTCGATACAAGTGCAGGCAGCTACCGTTTTGGTGACTGGCGCAAATCGCGGCATAGGTCTGGAATTTGTAAAGCAGTATGCAGCACAAGGCTGGACAGTCATTGCCACCAGCAGAAAACCAGCAAAATCCAATGAACTAAATGCTTTAGCTAAAGCCAATAGTAATATCAAGGTTGAGCGTCTGGATGTGACTGACGTGAACGATATTGCCGAGCTAGCCGCCAAATACAAAGGTCAGCCGATTGATGTGCTGATTAATAATGCCGGTGTTCTGGGCGACTATGAAAAACAAAAAATGGGTCAGTTTGATTACGACGAATTGGACTGGGTTATCAATGTGAATGTCAAAGGCCCGCTGCGGGTCAGTGAAGCCTTTTTGGAAAATGTTAAAGCCAGTGAGCAGAAAAAAATTGTGGTGTTAGCGAGTGCCTTGGGTTCAATTACCATGGGGCCATTTATCTCTAATATGTATTGGTATAAAATTTCCAAGGTAGGCATGAGCATGGCTATGGCTTCTATGCAGAAAGATTTAAAAGATGATGGTATTACTGTTTTACGTCTGGGGCCTGGTATGGTGAATACCCGTTTGTTAGCGGCCTCCGGTGCTGGTGGCAAAGGTATTGAACCACCTGAAAGTGTTGCCGGGATGAGGGATGTAATCGCCAAGGCGAATCCGAAAATGGGTAAAAAATCCTATAACTATGATGGCAAGGCAATACCGAATTGATTTGGGTGTTGTGTAAAAAAAACCGGCTTGGATGGCCGGTTTTTTTATGGCTAGGTTTTAGTTGGTGCTGCGGAATTATTATTCCGCTTAGTCGTATTATTGTCAGAATAAATACGATGCACCATAAATAAGCTGAAGTCATCCTCGGCGTATGCCAGGGATCCAGAGCTACAGGGTGCAAAATAGCTAGTTTTCCTCGAGTTTAATTCAAACTCCCAACTACGCACTTCGTAGTACTGGATGATTCGCTGCGCTCACCCTAAAGGGCCGCACATTCGTGCGTTCAACGCACTGTGTGCTTTTGTCCCGATCGGAGTCGGGAATGACGAATAAAGAATCGAGTCTTTAGCTCAATTCAACAGGTTCGTATTACTATTGAAGGCCGAAACCCTAAAGCGATTTATTTAACCCGGACAGCAATGCGATCAAGTTGGGAATGACGAATAAATAATTGGGCTTCTGTTTTGATTCGGTTGCGTTTCATGTTGTTAATGAGGTTTGAAGTTTTACAGAAAAAATTAAGGTGGTTTTCGGAATGGCGCACAACCCCGACCCTATTCCTTCGCCAGTCGCCGCTTAGTCAGCTTGGTGGGCAGCGCTTGTAAAGGATCATCCGGCCACGGGTGTTTTGGGTAGCGTCCCTTCATTTCTTTTTTTATCTCTACATAACTACTCTGCCAAAACCCTTCCAGATCTTGTGTTACTTGCAAGGGGCGTTGCGCTGGCGACAGTAAATGAATTTTGAGTTTTATCTTACCGTTGGCAATGGTAGGTGTGTGGGTGCAGCCAAACATTTCCTGCAGTTTGACTTTTAACAGTGGCGGGTTTTCGCTGTAGTCAATTTCGATATTGGAACCGGAAGGTACGCGCAGATGTGTCGGTGCCAGCTGATCCAATTGTTGTGGTAATGGCCAGGGTAATAAAGCGTTGAGAATATTGGCTAAATCCAACTGCTTGAAATCGGCGAGTTTATTGATAGGGTCAAGATAAGGTTCCAGCCACTGGTCCAGCGTAGCGAGTAGCGCTTGATCAGATAAGTCAGGCCAGAGCTTGTCGTTTTGTTGCTGCTCGCTTTGAAAAATTAAATTGACTCGCGCCCGCCATTGCTGAAGTTTTTTAGTCCAGGGCAGCAGGCCCAGGCCGCGCTTTTGCACTAGCGCCAATACGGCTAGGCGTTTGCTGTCAGGGTCAATCGATGGCGATTTTTTTCGTTGAATAATTAATTTTCCCAGCCATTGCTGTTGTTCGGCAACAAAGCGATCGGAGTCGTCCTGCCATTCAATATTGTTCTTGTTGCTAACCAGGTGTTGCAGTGCATTTTGCAAGAGTAGTGGGTCAAAAGCGCTACCGGTATAAATCGTATCGTGCCGGCTTTTTCCGGTGCTATCGATACGACCACCGAGTTCCACTACTGCCAGCCATTCATTCGAACTTAATGCCTCGGCGGGATTGATTTGCGCAATGCGGCCGTTGCTTAATTGATATTGTTGCTGGTTGTCAGTTTTGCGGCGGGCAATGCGGTCCGGGTAGGCGCAGGCTAACAGAAAGCCTATGGCGTGTTGCGGCGGTAGGGTATTGGTTGCCGTTGCCTTGAAAGACCGGCTCAACTGGGCGAAAGATTTAGCTTGTTGTTGTGTGCGTCGCAGCCAAGCCTTGTGTTGGCTATGACAGGGTGTGTCGCCCATTACTACCGCCAAGTGCAATTCCAAATCACCGCCAAACTCGCGGCTTAATGGACTGCGGTCAGCTAACAGTGCTGCCAAGGCGCAGGCAGTATCTAGCAATTGATAATCGACGCTGCATAGCAGCATATGCGCCAGCCGTGGGTGCGTGGGCAGTATCGCCATCCGTTGGCCATGCTCGCTGAGTTGCCAGTGGCTGAGTTTGCGGGTTGCTGGTCCAGTCTTAGTAGTGATAGCCCCAAGCTGAGCCAGTAAATCCAGGGCTTGATTAAAGGGGCCGGCAGGCGGTGTATCCAGCCACTGTAATTCTTCAATATCATCAATGCCCCAGGATAATAATTGCAAGGCGAGTGGGGCCAGATCGGCTTGTAGAATTTCCGCCGGTGATTGTTGCGCCAGTTGCTGTTGTTGCTCTTCACTCCACAGGCGATAGCAGACTCCGGCGCTTAAACGACCGGCGCGGCCCATGCGCTGAATGCTGGAATCTTTGCTGATCGTGTTGGTGCGCAAACGGGTCATGCCGGTGGCAGGGTCAAAATTCGGTTGCCGGCAAAGGCCGCTATCCACCACAACGGTAATGCCTTCAATGGTTAAACTGGTTTCGGCAATGTCGGTGGCTAACACAATTTTACGCAGGCTGTTATCCGCCAGCGGTGCGATCGCTTGTTGTTGTTCTGCCAGACTGAGTGCGCCGTACAGTGGCAGTACCACCGTATTGTCCGTTAAGCGTGATGTTAATTGTTGCATCACCAGGTGAATTTCACCTTGGCCGGGAAGAAAAGTCAGGATACTGCCGCGTTGTTCTGTTGCCGCCTGTAATAGCGTAGTGGTGACGCGCTCAACCACATTGTCGTCAAATCGCTTGGCCTGTTGATAGATGATTTCGACCGGATACATTTTTCCATGGCTGCGTACAATGGGGGTTTGGTCTTTACCTAACAATTGAGCTATGGCGTCACCGTCCAGCGTTGCCGACATGACGATGAGTTTGAGAGGCTGCGCGGCGTCTCGAAATAACTCCCGGCTTTGCAGGCTGAGCGCCAGACCGAGATCACCATCCAAACTGCGCTCATGGAATTCATCAAAAATAATAGCGGCAATGCCTTCCAGCGCCGGGTCTTGCATTAACAGCCGCGTGAGGATGCCTTCGGTAATGACTTCAACACGAGTGTGTTGGCTGACTTTGCTGTCTTGCCTGACGCGGTAGCCTATCGTGTCGCCGGCTTTTTCGCCTAGCAATTCGGCCATGCGGTGGGCGGCATTGCGGGCGGCCATTCGTCGGGGTTCCAGCATAATAATTCGCTGGCCCTGTGCCCATTCCTGATCCAATAGCGCTAACGGTACCAATGTGGTTTTACCGGCACCGGGGGGGGCTTCCAACACTAGCTGATGCTGTTGCTGCAAGTGCTGCTGAATCGCTGGCAGAACTTCGCTAATCGGTAGCGTTGGCAGGGTGGGACGGTTCAAAGGTTTGTCCTTTGCTGGGCAGTGTTAGCCGCAGAAATGGGAATGTTATTCGTATAGCCGTTATTCGTATAGCCGTTATTCGTATACTAACGGGTCAGTAGCATTGTTGAGAGTAAACGCTTCCAGGCGCTCGACACAGGAGCCACACTTGCCGCAAGCGAGTTCGCGGCCGTTATAACAGGTCCAGGTTTTACCGTAGTCCAATCCCATCGCCAGCCCGTCGCGTAAAATTTCGATTTTATCGCCGTTGAGATAGGGTGCCACCACTGCGATGGGGTCGTAGTTTGCCAGTAGCGAGGCCTTGCCCATGGCTTCTACAAATTCGGGACGACAATCGGGATAAATCGTGTGGTCGCCGGAGTGTGCGCCGTACCAGACTTCGCTGGCGTTTTCATTCACTGCGTAGGCAATCGCCAGTGAAATTAAAATCATGTTGCGATTGGGCACCATAGTGGATTTCATATTATCCGCTGCATAGTGCCCTTCAGGAATATCTTGCTGACTCGCAGCCATCAGTGAAGAATTCGACATCAGACTTTGCATGGCGGTAATGTCGACGATGTTATGGGGATGTTTAACTCGGTACAGACCCGCTCGGCAAAGGCCAGTTCTTTGTTATGGCGCTGACCATAATTAAAGGAGACTGCCAGCACCTCATGGCCGGCGGCCACGGCTTTATTCAGTATGGTAAAAGAGTCCATGCCGCCTGAGTAAATCACTACCACTTTCATCGTGTTGCTGTGCCTTATTGGTTGATAGGGTGGGTTTATATCGTTGGTTTAAATAATAGGGGGCTTATTATAAGCATTTATAGCGGGTTTATCGGCATTATTTTGGGGTTGATGCCGGTCCTTAAGGCTGGCGCTGATGCACCAATACGCCAGCTGCCCAGGTTTGGGCAATGGCCCGGTCATCTCCCAGCATGCTGAGCACAAATAGCTGTTCAAATAAATCCTGACACTGGCGTAGCCGATAATCGATAAACGGGGTGCAGCTTTTATCAATGACTACAAAGTCTGCTTCTTTGCCGATGCCAAAATTGCCAATCACATCCTGCAAGTCCAGTGTAGTGGCACCACCTAAGGTAGCCAGGTAAAAACTTTTTAACGGCGATAAGGTTTCACCGCGCAGCTGTAAGACTTTGTAAGCATCATTAAGTGTTTGCAGTAGCGAAAAGCTGGTGCCAGCACCAATGTCAGTGCCTAGCCCGACATTAACTTTATGTTTGGTTGCGGTGCTCAGTGGAAATAAACCGCTGCCCAGAAATAAATTGGAACTGGGGCAAAAGGCTATGCCGGTTTCGCTGGCGGCAAGGCGTTGCCATTCTTCATCTTTAAGATGAATGCCGTGGGCCAAGATGCTGCGGCGACCTAATAAACCGGCGTGATCGTAACAATCCAGATAGTTTTTTCGCTGCGGAAAGAGGGATTCAATCCAGGCCACTTCATCGACATTTTCCGCGATATGACTCTGTAGATAGACATCGGGAAATTCCGTTAGCAATTGACCGGCTTTAGCTAATTGTTGTTCGGTAGAGGTACCCGCAAAGCGTGGCGTTACGGCATATTGCAAACGTCCGTGTTTATGCCATTTTTCAATCAGTGCTTTGCTGTCGTGGTAGGAGGATTCGGCAGTATCCAGTAGATTGTCCGGCGCATTGCGATCCATCATTGCCTTACCGGCAATCATACGTAAATTCTTGCTACTGCAGGCGGTAAAAAAGGCGTCGATAGATTGCTTGTGTACCGTCCCAAATACCAGCGCCGTGGTGGTGCCGGCGCGTAATAACTCAGTTAAAAATAATTCGGCAATGGTGCCGGCATAGTCTTCGTCGGCAAACTGCGCTTCGGTTGGGAACGTATATTTATTTAACCATGGCAGTAAGCTTTCACCATAGGAGGCAATCATTTCTGTTTGTGGGTAGTGGATG